>CAYLMZ010000067.1:0-12958 GCA_964385035.1 uncultured Loktanella sp. | reverse complement strand
TTCATCGGCATGTTGCCGGGGCTGGGACCGATGTCGATCATCGCAATCATGATCCCCGTGGCCATCACGCTGGGCGATCCTGCTGCGGCTTTGATCCTGCTGGCCGGCGTCTACTATGGTGCGATCTTTGGTGGGTCTACGTCGTCGATCCTTTTGAATGCACCGGGGGTGGCGGGGACCGTCGCGACCAGTTTCGATGGCTACCCGATGGCCCGAAAGGGACAAGCAGGCAAAGCGCTCACAATCGCGGCTGTTGCCAGCTTTGCTGGCGGGACAATTGGTGCAATCTTGTTGATGATCTTTGCGCCGGCCCTGTCGTCGGTCGCGCTCTTGTTCCACTCGGCCGAGTATTTCGCGCTGATGGTTGTTGGCCTGTCCGCCATTGCGGCCTTTGCCGGAACCGGTCAGGTGGCCAAGGCCCTCATGATGACGATACTGGGGTTGATCCTTGCCACCGTTGGAGAGGGGGCACTTTTCAATATGCCTCGCTTTACCATGGGCCTAATGGACCTGCAGTCAGGGATCAGCTTTATCACACTAGCCATGGCGATGTTTGCCTTGCCCGAAGCGCTCTTTCTTGTTTTGGACCCAATGCGCGGGGCCAGTGGCGCCGAAGGTGGGTCCAACAAGATCACCAACCTGCGCTTCACCCGCGTGGAAGGCAAAGCCATGGTGCCCGTCATTGGCCGCCAGTCGATCCAGGGCTTCTTTATCGGCGTGCTGCCCGGCGCGGGCGCGACAATCGCATCGTTCCTTGGTTACGCGGTTGAACGCAATCTGGCCAAAGGTGAAGAGCAGGCAGAATTCGGCAAGGGTTCGGTCAAAGGCCTTGCTGCGCCCGAGACGGCCAACAATGCCGCCTGTACGGGATCTTTTGTGCCATTGTTGACCTTGGGCATTCCGGGATCAGGCACCACAGCGATCTTGCTTGGGGCCTTGATCGCCCTGAACGTCACGCCGGGTCCGCGCCTGATGGTCGATACGCCAGAGATTTTCTGGGCGGTCATCATCTCGATGTTTATCGGGAACCTGATCTTGTTGATCCTGAACTTGCCGCTCATCCCCTACATTGCCAAGATCCTTGCGATCCCGCGGAACTACCTGATCCCCTTCATTCTCTTTTTTACACTGATGGGGGCCTATATCGGCCAGAACAACGCGACAGAGCTTTTGATGCTGGTTGGCTTGGGTGTCATGGCAACGATCCTGCGGTTTGCAGACTATCCACTGGCACCGCTTCTGATCGGATTCATTCTGGGCACAATGCTTGAGGACAACTTTGCCCGTTCCATGCAGCTTTATCGCGGGTTGGACTTCATCGTTGAGCGTCCAATGACCCTAGGCCTGCTGGTTCTGGCGCTCTTGTTGATCCTACTGCCAAGCTATCGCGCCCGTCGCGCCCGTGCGCGCGCCAAAGGTGTGGCCGATGGCGACTAAAGACAGGTGCGCACCCCTCGATGGTGTGCGCATCCTTGATCTAACGAATGTTTTGGCGGGCCCCTTCGCCTGTCACCAACTGGCGCACCTCGGCGCAGAAGTCATCAAGGTCGAGGCCGTTGGACGCGGTGATCTCGCCCGTAACCTCGGAGCAGATCCCGCACTGTCCGCCAAAGGCATGGGGATCAGTTTTCTGGCCCAGAATGCTGGGAAAAAATCGCTGACGCTCAATCTCAAGTCTGACGCTGGCAAAGACGTTCTCAAGCGGTTGGTCCGCACCGCCGATGTGCTGGTCGAGAATTTCCGGCCGGGGGTCATGGATCGCCTTGGGTTGAGCTATGATGTTTTGCGCACCGAAAACGCCCATTTGATTTATTGCGCAATCTCGGGATTTGGGCAGGACGGACCATGGGCTAAGCGCCCCGCCTATGATCAGATCATCCAAGGTGCTGCGGGGGTGATGGCTGCGACAGGTGATGAGGCCAGTGGCCCACTTCGTGTGGGATATCCGATTGCGGATACCGTTGGGGGGCTGACCGCAGCCATGGCTATTTCGGCGGCCCTCAATGCCAAGGAGCGCGGATGCTTCATCGATGTGGCGATGCTGGATTCTGTGCTGGCAACCATGGGATGGGTTGTCTCCAACTATCTAATAGGCGGCGTCGCACCGACCCCAAATGGCAACGAAAACCCGACCTCTGCACCGTCGGGCGCGTTCCAATGTGCAGACGGGTTGATCAACATTGCAGCAAACAAGGACGAGCAATGGGTGCTTTTGGCCAAGAATCTTGGCCGCCATGATCTGCTGGCTGATGCACTTTATCAAACGCGTGAAGATCGCAAGGTGAACCGCCTGCGTCTGAAGGCCGAACTGGAAACCGTGCTGACACGGCGCCCTGCGCGAGAGTGGGCAAAGGAACTCAATGCCATAGGTGTCCCATCCGGGGCCGTTCTGGATGTCACGGAAACACTGGCCCAACCGCAAATCCAAGACCGTGGCTTTCTCGCCGAGTTTAGCAATCCACAAGGTGTCGGGCGAGACATCACGCTGGCGCGGATCGGGGCACTCATTGACGGAAAACGCCCCGCCGTCACGACACCCCCACCCCTGCTGGGACAAGATACAGACCACATCCTGCAAAGCCTTGGCTACGATGACAAAGAGATCGCGCGTATGCGCAAAGAGGAGATCATATGACAGATCATACAGATGTCTCAGACTGGTGGCGCACCAGCATCATCGAGATGGAGCCTGGCCGGATCGGCATCCGTGGCACGCCGATACAGGAGTTGATTGGCAATATGGGCTTTGCCGAAATGATCTGGCTGATGGTCATGGGCACGCCGATGAACGGACTGCAGGCGCGATTGTTCGAGGCCGCACTGGTGGCTGCTGTGGACCATGGGCCCCAAGCGCCGTCGATCGCGGCGGCCCGTATGGCCGCTACTTGCGGCGTTGGTTTGCAAAACGCGATGGCAACCGGCCTGAACATGCTGGGTGATGTGCATGGAGGTGCTGGCGAACAGGCAATTGCACTTTATCAGCACGTCCAGCGTTCAGGGCCGGACGGGCTTGCAGACGGGCTTGATACTTGGCGATCACGGCACGGGCGCTTTCTGCCCGGGTTCGGGCATCGGTTTCACAAGCCGGTTGACCCTCGCGCACCGCGTCTTTTGACCCTCGTAGATGAGGCCACGGAGCAAGGAGCTGTTTCAGGGGCATATGCCGCCATCGGACGCGCGATCGAAACGACCTTGTCAAATGAACGCGGCAAACCGGTTCCGATGAACATCGACGGCGCGACCGCAGTGATCTACGCTGAACTCGGCTGTCCTGCACCACTTGCCCGCGGCTTTTTTGGACTGTCGCGTAGTGTCGGCATCCTGGCCCATTCGTGGGAACAGACACAACAAGGTGGCAGGAACAAGGGTCCAACGCCCCCGGGCTATCGCTGGACATATGATAAGGACATCAGCAAAACTTGGCCCTGATCTGTTGGCGTCGGCGTCGCGAAACTATCGCGGCGCAATCAAAGGCGATCGGCCAACTCTGCCAGTGCGCTTGCCAAACGGATGGGATGCTCGAACACCGCCAACTGACCGCTTCCTTCGATGCGGACCAAATCGGCTCCTTTTTCGGCGGCGGCGAATGCGGCCACCTTTTCGATGTGGAACATGGTGTTTTCACTGCCATGCACAAAGCGGACCGCATGCGATTTACACACATCCTTTAACAAACGTGACCAGTCACTTGCCCAGCGCGAGACGTCATCGACCAGCCGGTCCGTATCATCGAAAGAATAGGAAATGATGCGACGGGTCACATCATAGGCAGTCCGGTCGGTACGGGTCAGTTGTTGGTCATGCGGGCTACCGGTAAAGAAGTAGTCCACGACACTTTCCTCACCGCGAGGAGACCTGCGGAAGTTGGCCGCAACCAGTTTGTGGGGCAGATAAAGCAAATCGGGAAAATACCGCGCGGGGACCATCGTGCGCCTTATTATCTTTGGCAACTGCATCAATTCGTCCCTGGTTTCAAAGGGGACACCGGTATCAATCAGGCAAACGTTGCAAACGTGGTCCGGATACTTCTGGGCAAATGCCATAGCATACAGCCCACCCGATGCTTGGCCTGTCACAACGGCCTGCTTGATTTTCAGATGATCCAATAGGCCTGCATAATATTGCGCCATCTTTTCTGGGCCGGGTCTTTTCTTGATTGCCTCAGAGCGTCCCGAACCCGGTTTGAGCGGCGCAATAACCCTCAGACCGGCGTGATAGATCGCGCTACGCAGCGCTACTGTCAATTCAGGCGGATGGCTTGATTGCAACAACAGAACAGGTTTGCCGTCAGGGGCACCATATTCAAAATACTCGACTTGCGTATTGTTGATCCGCACGACATGCGCTACGAGCCGTTCTGATTTTGTGCCTTCGGTCTGCGGTCCGCGAATGGCTGTATGGGTTACAGGTTCCATGCCGCTAAGCGTCGCCAAAAAGAGCGCAAGTTCCGTTTGGCCAGCAATGCCCATCTGCGAGAATATCCGCGATAACTGTGTGCGCACCGTCCGAATTGATCGCCCCCGCTTTTCAGCGATGCCCTTGACCGAACCACAGGCGATAAAAGTTTCAAGGGTTTCGATCTCGGCGGCAGTCAAGGCAAAGGCCTGTTGCAGCAACTCGCCTGTCTTTTCGCTCCAGCGTGGTTTGATCAGCATAATGTAAAGCAATGGACTCCCATCGCTCTCGTTGGTTTGCCCTTTGACCTGTCCGGCCAAGACAGAAACGACCTGATCTTCGCCCGGCAAGTTGAGGTTCAAAATCGCTTGCCCGTCAGGATCATTGGCTTGGGCAAGTGCCGCAAATCGCGTCGCATCCGCTGGTGTCGTAAAGAGTGGTGTCACGCCTTCGGTCCACGGAGCCGATGGGAGTGCATCAAATTTCCTGTTTGTGGCAATGATCTGCCCGGATTGCCCAACAACAGCCGCCGGATTGCGTTGCTGTTCAATGAAGTTGAGCGGGGTCTGCGTTTCCTTGCGGCTCATGATGTCAAAGACATGGGCAGCACGATCAAAATGAGGCGAGAAGATCGGCGCCCAGTTCGCAGGGCTTTGATTGGGGTCGGGATCGGTCAGAAGTTGCGTGATCACGTCATCCATTGCAAAGAACATGGGCTCATACGGCGCGCCTTCGGCAACGCTGTCATAAAGCGAAGAGATCACGCGGATCGCGACCTCTGGCAGGTCTTTGTTTGGTGAATCTTTCGGTGGAGGTGTGCTCATGTTTGTGGGTCAACCCGTGCCTTAGACTGGTCATATCACTAATCTGTGCAAATGTAGCGTGCATACGTCAAATGACGCATGCGTAGCGTCAACTTGCCTTCTAGCGTCTGATCGATGTCATTCGAAAGGCTCTTGCGATGCGTATTTCCAGTTTTCTCCCTGCGGCGGCTATCGCCGTGACTTGCGCAAGCATTGCCAATGCCAATCCCGCTTGCGAGCCGTTTTCAGACGCGGCTGAGACACTGCCGTTAGAGTTTCTGGATCGCGCGGATCCAATTGCCTCGCGCGCAACCGGACCTTTGGAAGAGTCGCTTCTGATCGCGCATATTCAGGAACCTGAGGCAGGCCCGATGCAAAAGCACTACTGTGCGATGGGCATGTTCGAGATGGTGGTGCGCTTTGTGCAACCCGCCTTGGACGATTCCGTTTTCGCCATCGTCACACAAGCCACCTACGCCTGGGATGCAGATCAAGACCCCGCAGGTTGGGTTTTGGCCGACATGCAGCGCCACCCGATGTGCGGGCGCGGCCCTGCGACCTTCGCACCGCTTTGTAACTAAACCTCACGATAGGACCACACACATCATGCAAAAGTCCCTTGCCACTTTGATTGTTGCCGCCGCCTTTGCGTCCCCTTTGATTGCGCAGGATGCCGAAGAGCTCGCGAACTTGTCACGAAGCGATTTTCTGGAGGAGTATGAAACGCGCTTTGTGGATTCGATGCTTGTCCAACAAGAGCTGATGGGACGCGTTTCGCCCGAATTTCGGGACAATCTTGATGTCGGACCTGTGACCGATGAAGAACGTGCCGGGTTTGCCTGTGTCTATGATGCGCTGGCAGCGCAGGATCAGGTCATCCAGCTCACTGAGCAAATGCTTGCATACGAGGTTATGCGGGACCGGATGGAAGCCGATCCCACATTCGACATGGTAAGCATGATGTTTGATGAGGAATTCATGGAGTCCTTTTCAAACGAAGTCCCCGACGAAGCCTTTGCAGCGATGTCAGACTGCGATCTGATCAGCCTGTCTTCCAGCCGCATGGATTTTACCCCCGAGCTTTGGGCCACCTTGGGTCAAGCCGCCCAAGAGCGGGGCTATGTTGATGACTAGAGGCACCATTGCGACGACCTGCCTGCTCATCGCTCTGGCCCCCGGAGTCGTGGCAGCAGAGACTTGCACAACACTGGAAACGCTGTTGCCAGCCCCGATGGACAGTTGGGAGTTGTTCAACGAGGCCCCTGCCACGGTCACTGAAACCGTGGCAGAGGTGCGTTACAGCCTGATCCTTCCACGCGATGCGGACGGAAACATCCTCGATCCTGAAAAAGCTGAAACCGTGGGCATTCGCATTGATGCAACCCCTGAAAATGTCGATGGCATGAAACGCATTCTGGCCAGTGGTCCGATGGAGGGCATGCTGGAAAACGGACCGCTGGACTATCCTGCCTTTGGTGGTGCGCTGAATACTGTGGTGGGTGATTTTCACCTGACAGTCGACGGCAACGGACCGGAGGCAGAAGCCTACTACACAGCCATTCTTGGATGCGCCCTTGGGGCAGGCCTCGAAAAGGTTGCCGAATACGGAGACGGATCATGAAACCAGCCATTGCCATTTGCCTGACACTGACCGCAGCACCAGTATTTGCCCAGGATCGCGCCGCCTTCGAGGCACGCTTCATGGAGGCTTGCCAGCAATCGGGCAATGAGGCCGCAGATTGCGCCTGCATCGGCCAGAACTGGTCAGCCGACCTTCCCGACGAAGACTTGCCTCTCGCGCTTGCTGCTGTTGAGATGTCTTTCCTTGAGCAGATGCCCGACATGAACCTCATCAATCAGGTTATGCCGATGATTATGGGGCTGACCGATTATACACTCCGATGCGCCAGCGGTGAGTTTGCCGCAACGGGGGAAAGTGATCGCGAAGAAATCGCCCAGACAGGCGACGCGACCGAGGAAGCGCTGTTGTTACAGCGATTGACGCTGGGACAAGCAACTCTCGAAGAGATGATGCGCTATGACCAATTGGTCATGGACCGCCGCGCTGCCGAACGCGAAGCCGAAGTTGCGGCACAACAAGCAAAGGACGCCCGTGCCGCAGAGATGCGCGAGGCTTTGCGTGCACAATATGATGCTGAGTTCGCTCGCCTTCACAGCCGGTCGATTCCTGAATGGCCAATTGCGGAGTTTGAAACGCTCTTCACCCTTTACTGCCAGATGGGCGGCAATAGCGACGCGGCATGTGCCTGCGGCTGGGATCAGGTGACTGATCTGGCCATCAGCTATGCGCTGCCATATCTTGCCTCGCGGTCAGAAGGCGATGATGTGCTTGAGCATATTTCGCAGGCAGATCTCTACGGCACTTACCCCGCGCTTAGTTTGCTCAGTGAGCGGCGCGCTGTCTGTGATGCACTCTAGCTAGCGGGCAACGCCGTCGGACATACCGCTGACGACCGGGGCAAGGCCTGTCCATGCGGATTGCATGCCAGAGGCCAAAGCGCCCTCTCCTACTACCGTAGGGGTGCCTTCGACCTGTGCTGTGATGCGGCTTGAGGCAATGTCGATCTGGCGTGCAAATACAAACGGGTCGTCGTCGGCGTATTCTACTTTGAACTCCAGTATCGAGTGCGCCGGCTCCAGCCAAGTGTCGCTGGTGCAATAGGCGCTTTCGGCATCGAGTTGCTGAACGGCGATTTCATGGCGCGGCAGGATGGTGCCATCTTGTGACACCCGCATCTGCACCTGCGATGATTCCGGGTTTGCCGCGTCGGTGGTGATGTAGTCTGCATAGCTTAACCCTTCAGCCGGGACAAAGCCCTGATCGGACAGAAGCTGCGTCACCGCTGCGGCTTCAGCCGTCAGACCGCGCGGGGTAAAGGGTTCAGGCGCGTCATCTTCGCAATCCTCAAAACGGGTTTCTTGTGGGTCCGTCAACATGAACCACAGTGGCCGGGTCACTGACATATTTGGATCTTTAGCAACGATGGCCCCGCGCAGGTTGCGGTCCTCACCGACCCGCAGAGTGACTTCACGGTCGACCCCGTCGCCTGCCTGAAGTGACCCTGTGTAGCTACGTTCATCCATTACGTCCTGGTAGAGGACCATGGACATGCCTTGCGCCTCCAACACCATCTCGCGTCCGCATTGCCCCATAGCTATCTGGGCATTGGATTGGACGGGTGTGCCAACAGGGATGGTCATGGCACCGGCTGTTGCCGAAGCGCCTGACGAATAGATATCGTACCCGCCGCTACAGGCCCCAAAGCGATAGTCAGATTGCGCCATGGCCGCAGTGGACAAAAGGCATGCGCATAGGGCGGCTTTTGCAATCACGTTGTTCATGTCTTGCTCCTCACATGTCTTCGGTCCGGGTGCCGTCTGCACCAAGAATTGTAAGTGTCTCTGGCATCACATCGACAACCTCGCTCCGACCGTCCTCGAACCGGATTTCATATCGCCCCGGTGCCAGATCGATCAGCGTCTCACCCACCGCAAGGCGCGCGATCTCAGTGCCATCTTTCCAGACAGAAACGATCGGCTGGGCGACGGCCTGCAAGACATCGGTCAATGCGCCGCCGTCTTGCACATCATAGTATGTTCCGCCCCCTGCGGTGGCCCACGCGTCAAACGGGGCGCGATCAATATCGTCCGCAAGCGCAAAGCTGACCACGTCAATGCGGGTCTCGATCCCGGCATCCCGCAGGGCCTCAATCTCGGCCAGTGGATCACCGTCGCAAGTTTCTTCACCGTCAGTGATCAAGACCAGTGCTGCACGGTCTGCAATGCCCGAAAGGTCTTCGCGGGCCGCGCGCAACGCTGCAGCGATCGGCGTTTTGGCAAGGTTCTGTGGAGCCACCCCATCAAGAGAAGCGCTGAACTGGTCCGGATCATAGCCCTGGGGTGCCTCAACCAGCGTGGTCAAGCATTGTTCCGGCGGGCCACCGAAAACGCGCAACCCAAAACTATCAGCCAAATCAGGTGTGGCGATCAGGTCTTGCAAAGCGCGCTTAGCCAATGTGATCCGGCGGGTTCCGTCATCTTGTCGGGCCAGCATGCTACCGGATGTATCAAGCAGGATATGCAGCACGCGGCCTGTAGCACCATCTGCGTCCTCTTCGCCGCGCGGCAGTTCTTCGACCATCAGTCCACCCGGTGCCACATCAATCTGGCTGACGGTTGCACTGATTGAATAGTTCTTTGGCCCCAAAAGCCGCGCGGTTGCACGGGCATAGCCCGCGGCAATATCAATTTCAGGGGCAAGAACGGGCCAGACTTCACCACCGGTCAACCCGGCCCAGACCATCGACAAGGGTTGCGATATACTGGGGTCCTGCCACATCCCTCCCGACGACATCTTGATTGCAAAAACGCGCGCCTGCGCAGCAGCGAGTTGTTCCAACGTACCCGCAACAATGTTTGAATCTGCATCCGTCACCAAGACGATCGCACGGCTGCCTTCTCTGTCCCGCAGCACAGTCGCTGCCTCGACCAGAGCCCCTTCGGCATTGCTGTTCCCTGCGGACAAAGGCGCATTCAGACGCGATTGGAGTTTGAGTGGATCTGTCAACCAATCATCGTCAAGATCCTCACGCCCGATAACCGCAAACTGAACGGCGTCCTCGCCGGCGACCATCGTATCAGCAAAGCGGCGGATGCCTCGGCGGATCTGAGGCACGAAAGGCGCAACAGATGGGGATGTATCAATCAGAAAAACGGTTGAGCGTTGTGGTTCTGATACCTCAAGCGTGAGTGTCTCGTCAGGCGCCAGATCAAAGACATAGATCAAAGCGGATGTTAAAGAATCCACACGCAGATCCCGCGGTGTCCGTTCCGTTCCATTCTGCTGCAAGGCCAGCAACCGCGGGACAAAGCCCGGCCCGCCCGTCACGGAAACTTCGGCTGTGTTAGCGCCTGCGCGACCGGACAGCGTCCAGCGTTCTACGCGTTCACCAAGGTTCACTGTTCCGGTCAACGAAACCGCATCCGCGGCAAGAGCCCCGCGATTGGGGTCGGCATCCACAGGCAATGAGCGATCAACCCCGGGCACGTCCCATGCCGCAGGCAACCCAAGGATTGACGGGTGCTCTTTTGTGGGCGGCGCCTCGATCGCGCGTAGATGCACAGGCACCGAGATCGAGTTTTCGCCTTCAGGGAACCCGAGCTTCATCCGGAGCAATCGGACCGCTTGCGGCGTATCAAATTGCGCAACAACGTTCATCTGACCATTCTCCACAGGCAGAGTTGCGATTTCACGCCATGGGCCACGTTGGTCTGTCAGGCTGGCTTCAAGCACAATCCGTGTCGGGAGCGGGAATGTCGGCTCTGATGGCAGATCGAGTTCAATCCGATCCAGCAGTGCCGTCCGCGTGCGGTTGAAGGTCCAGTTGATATTGAGCGGTGCTACGTCTACGGGCGGATCAGGGCGCAACAATCGACCTGTGTCGCTTGATGGCAAGAGCATATACCGCGAGTCAGCAAAAGCACTCCCATCCGTATCGCGATGCGCCAAGGCACCGTTTACCGGATCAGCCAGATTAACGTCTTCGGGTGACCAGGCGGGGTCTGCATAGGCTTCGAAACTGTTGATCCAGACGCCGGTTCGCTTTGTTTGCGCGTCGGCAATCGGACGCAAGCGCACAAACCGTGCGGATGCTGGACCGTCCAGGGGATAGACTGCCGTCCAGTCGCGGTTTGCGTGATTGTCCGAGATGACTTCGTTCCAGTTCTCGCCATCCTGCGAAACATCCACTGCGAAATCCCGCAAACCACCTTCAAAATTGTCGATTGCTGAAATGCCAAAACCGACCAGCGGGATGGGGCTGTCGCCCGGCAAATCAATAACCGGAGAGATGGCCGGATCGGCATACCCCCTGTAGCCAAGGGTAGCCTGATGTGACACGGGCGGTTGGGTCTGTGCGACAACCCCATCAATCGCCCTCAGTATTGCACTTGCGCGCGAAGGATGCCCCGAAGCGATATCGCCGGTCTCAGGGTCCAGATCGTATTCATCCGTTGCGACAAGACGCGCGCCGAGCGACGTCAATGCGACATTCACCGCACCTTGTATGTGCTCGGGTAGCTGCGCAGCAGGGACTGGGCTCGCCGGTGCCGCAAAAAGATCGGAAACCACAACAAACTGTCCACCACCAACTGCTTGCCCGTCTGCGTCTTCAAACAGCGCAAACCCTTGGAACGTGCCGACCGGCATATCTGGTGCGAAGGCCAGTGTCGGAGTTGGGGAAGTCTGATCAAGCGTGACACCGGGATGTGCAGACCAAATCTGGACAGAGGTCGCCTCCGGCGGGATACCTGCCAAGGCAGCCCGTTGCCCATACAGCAAATGGGCTGCAACTGTCGTCTCGCCGAGGGTTGTGTCAGGCAGCCCAGCGACCGCATCTTCAAAGGGGTTCACAATCTGCAATGTAAATCGATAATCTTCCGGGCTGCCGCCCCGCTGACTTCGAAATTGCAAGAAATGCGAACCGGGCTGAACCGGTGCGCGAAAGCTTTGCGTGCCACTCAGCCTGAGCCGATCCAGATTTTGATGAGAGGCCTGGGAGCCAAGACTTGACGTCAGGCTGGCCTCTAGCCCGGGCGGCAATGCGGTCGAGATTTCAATCTCCACGTCACGTCGGACAAAATACTGGAAACTGTCGATGTCATATGACGGCATCCGGCCACGGACGGGTTCATCAAAATCAATCAACGCAGGTCGGCTATCGTTGGGTTCACGTTCATCATCTAGCGGCGCTGGACCAAGCGGCCGGCCGATTGCACGGAACGCGGCTGATCCTGCACCCGTTACCCAAAGCGTATGCTGACCCGGTTGCAGCAATACATCTTGCAAAACGACCCGCTGGTTTTCAGCGGGAGTATAGCGTCGCAGCAAAATATCGTCATCGGCAGAGGAAAGGCTGACCTGCCGAATTTGCCCCCCGCTGATCGCAAAGCGCCACATCTGTGGCAACTCACCTGCATCAAAGATGATACTCCGGCTTTCGTTGTCATCGACACGGCCGGTCACTCGGAAAGGTGCCGCTGGCCATGCATCTTTCGTCACATCGGGGTGTAGCGCCCAAGCGAGGCTGTTTCCCCCAACATCTGTCGGTGTGACAGTGACAGTGATTGGCTTTTCCCATTCTCCGGTCTTGCTGAAGGTCAGGATCACATCCTCGTCGATGGGGAAAGGTCCGGTGACACCATCAGTCGCAGAGCGACAGATTTCGCCACGCGTGGCTGTGCCTTTACAGATCGTGAAAGGGCTCGAGGCCTCGAAATGCACATCGTATGGCTGCTCCATAGAACCAGCGGGGACCACAAACTGGTCCACATCTCGCGGTCCCAGAAGCATGGTGCGTGCTTCCAGAGCGCTCAGAGTAATCCCGTCAGGTCGCGCACCTGTAACGTCCGGCTCTGGCGCGATGTTCAGATCGGCAGGCCCTACTTGCAACATGACAGGGGCAGCCGCACTGCTGATGCACGCCCGTCCAATCGCCGTGTCGACGTGACCGAGGTCTAGTTGCGTATAGGCAAGTTGATTAAACACCCGCGCACCGCTTTGATCGTACAAGGCCAGACTGATCGGGTCGCCGGGATGTGTGCTCAGCGACAAACCATAGGGTGGCATCCCCATGGCCTCAGATGTCACGCATTGTGTGCCACCAACGCCGGCCAAGACGATTTTATTGCCAAATGCAAGTGGGTCTAGGTGGCCGGGAGGGCCTTCGACCGGTTCCGCA
>CAYLMZ010000066.1:1565-13683 GCA_964385035.1 uncultured Loktanella sp. | reverse complement strand
ATCAAAGGGCTCTACCCGTCCCATCGCGACCAGATCGAATACCGCGCAGATGTCGGCAATGGGTTGATCGAACATGAAGTTGTCGAAGTCTATGTGGCTGACGCACCAAATGATCTGACCATTGCGCCAAACCCGGACGAGGTCATGGCGACCAAATGGGTCAACTTCTATGATCTCAAGGCAGACATTGCGCGCCACCCCGGAACCTACACGCCGTGGCTGCGCATTTACCTCGAAGAACACAGCGACGCGATCTTCGGGGAATTGATGCGCGCGGTCTGACCCCATTTACGTTCCCTATGACACAGTGATAAGCGCTGCCCAATCGCATGGATGGGCATTATGGCACTTTGGGTTTTCGGATATGGATCTCTGCTCTGGGATCCGGGGTTTGTTCCGGTCAGACAGGTAAAGGCCTGCCTGCATGACTACCACCGCAGTTTTTGCATGCTCTCGATCCACCATCGGGGCACGGAGGATCATCCGGGGCTGGTGCTTGCGCTGGACAAGGATCCAGGCGGCAGATGCACGGGCGTCGCCTTTGAAGTCGCGCCAGAGGATGAAGTCCGGGTCCTGCAAGAGCTGCGCGCGCGCGAATTGATCTCTTCTGCTTACTACGAAGACACCGTCGAACTGGTCACGGATGAGGGCGAAACGATCAAGGCCTTGGCCTACATCATCAACCGCGACCACGAGCAATACTGTCAATTCGATCTGGAAAAACAGGCGCAGATGATCGCCACCGCTGTAGGCGGACGGGGGCCGAATACCGAGTATCTCTACAACACTGCTGCCCACCTGAACGAAATGCAGATCAAGGATACCGACATGGCGTGGTTGGTAACGCGCGTCCGTGCCTTGCAAGCAACATAAACCCGCCCTGATTTTGTTAGGCTTTGCCTCTATCCCCCCATATGCTGTTATCCACAGCGACGAGGAAATCGAGATAGGGACGCACAAACGTGTCTGAAAAACGCCAGCCCAAGGCACAGCCGCAATTCTCTCAGCCGATCCGGCAATTGCTATTCATGCTTACCGCCTTTGGATTGGTGGCAGCAGGTTTTTATCTGGGCCAGGACCAGATTATCGCAATCTATCAGTCGAACCCCTACCTCAACGGGGTGATCTTGGGCGTTTTCGTCCTCGGGCTCTTGGCCTGTTTCAATCAAGTTTTTGTCTTGATGAATTCGGTGCGGTGGATCGAACGATTTGCGCGTGACGCAGGCGGACATTCCTACAGTGCAGCACCGTCGCTCCTTGCGCCTCTCGCCACACTTCTGCGGCAACGCGGCGCGCGCACACAGGTGTCATCATCATCAGGACGGTCCATTCTCGATTCTGTCGCGCAGCGCATCGACGAAGATCGCGAAATCACACGCTATATCGGCAACGTCTTGATTTTCCTTGGCCTTTTGGGAACCTTCTACGGGCTGGCCACCACAGTGCCGGCGCTTGTTGACACAATACGCTCGCTCAACCCCGGCGAGGGCGAAAGCGGGGCGGACATTTTTGCGCGTCTCCAGTCAGGGCTTGAGGCCCAGTTGGGCGGCATGGGGACAGCATTCTCAAGCTCATTGATGGGTCTGGCCGGCTCGCTGATTGTGGGGCTACTCGAACTTTTCGCAGGCCAAAGCCAAAACCGTTTCTACCGCGAGTTGGAAGAATGGCTTTCAACCATTACCCGCGTCGGGATCGACGGCGAAGAAAGTGGTGGCGCGGACATGGGGGCCATGGGGGCTTTCGTTGATCAGCTGGGCGAGTTGATGGACACGATCCAGATGATGATGGGCCAAGCCGACGCAGACCGCGACCAGAACGAAAAGCGCTTTGAAGTGCTGGCCACGACCATGCAGCAGATGGCACAAAACGAAACGGCCAACACGCAAGCGGCCCTTTTGGAACGCGTGGCACTTGGCCAAGAAGCGCTGATTGCAAAGCTTGATGACAGCGGAATGGAAGGGATCGACGCAGAAAGCCGGATGCGCTTGCGCTCTATCGACGTTCAATTGCTGCGGATCCTCGAAGAAATGTCAGCCGGGCGTCAGGAGAGCATCGCAGACCTGCGCGGTGATCTTTTGAACCTCGCCAATGCGATCAAGAGCCGGGGTTAACCCATGGCGCTGAGCCGCAGAAAATCCAACAGGGTCCAGAACGCGATCTGGCCGGGTTTCGTGGATGCGATGACCGGACTGTTGTTGGTCCTGATGTTTGTTTTGACGATCTTTATGGTCATTCAATTCGTACTGCGTCAGCAAATCACCGGTCAGGAAACCGAACTTGACGCCCTCGGGGCAGAGGTCGCGGCCCTGACGGCGACGCTGGGTCTGGAAAGAAACCGGACCGCTGAACTGACCTCTGATCTTGATGCCGCCAGTGCAGAGGCAGAGCGACAGGCAGGGCGGATTGCCGCCCTCATTGCTGAACGGCAACTCCAGGATCAGGCCTTGGCAGAGGCACAAAGCCAGATCACAGAATTTGAGGCACAAGTTGCGGGACTTCTCAGCGAGCGCTCTGACGCTTTGGCCAACATCGCAGCTCTTGAAACGGAGCGCGCGACCCTGCTGACAGAGCAAGAAGCCCTCAACCTCGCCCTTGCAGATGCCCGTGACGAAATTGACGCAAGCGTAGAAGCCGCACGACTTGCCGCCGCCCGGCGCGAAGCGCTTGAGGCGCTTGTGGCCGATCTTGAAACCGAAGTGTCCGAAAACGAGACACGCATCACTGACCTTGAGGCGGCTGCGCTTACCGATGCTGCCGCCGCAGAGGCGCTGCGCGAACGACTGGCCAATGCGAATACAGAATTGACGGCGATGACGCTAAACCTTGAGCGCCAGCGCCAAGAGGCAGAAGATACGCTCACCCTTTTGGCCGCAGCACAGGCCGCACAAGCGGAACTGGACCGGTTGCAAAGCTCACTTTCCGAAGAAAACACCAGCCTTGAGGTCCAACTGGCCGAGGCACGTGCACGGATTGCACAGCTCGAGGCCGTCACTGACACCCAAACGTCAGATGCAGCCCGTCAGGCAGAGTTGCTCGCGCTTGCAAACGAGGCCCTCACCCAAGAAGAAGCACTATCGGCTGAAAGCCAGCGTCAGGTTACCCTTTTGAACGAACAGGTGACGGAACTGCGCCAACAGGTCGGAAACCTCCAAACACTGCTCAACCTCGCCGAAGAGGCTGATCGCGAAGCGCAGATCCAGATTGAAACGCTTGGGTCCCAGCTGAACACCGCACTTGCGCGGGCCGTCTCAGAGGAACGCCAGCGCCGTGCCTTGGAAGAGGCGGAACGGGTCAGGCTAGAGGCCGAAGCAATTCGACTGGCCGAAGAAGCCGAACGTCTGGCCGCCGAGGCGGAAAATCTCGAACGGTTCCGGTCAAACTTCTTTGGGGAGTTGCGGCAAATCCTCGAAGGTCAGGACCGCGTTCGGATCGAAGGCGACCGCTTTATCTTTAACTCTGAGGTTCTATTCGCCCCCGGCAGCGCACAGCTTTCTGATGCTGGTGAAGCCGAAATCGCAGGCATTGCAGATCTGCTGGCAAACATCGCAACCGAAATCCCCGCTGGCATCGATTGGCTAATCCGTGTTGACGGGCACACTGACAATATCCCTGTCAACCGCGGTGGGCGATTTGCGGATAATTGGGAACTTAGCCAGGCGCGGGCCTTGTCCGTCGTCCGTTTCATGTCGGAAGACCTTGGGTTCGACCCGCGCCGCTTGGCGGCAAACGGCTTTGGTGAGCATCAGCCACTCAACCCGCTGGATACGCCAGAGGCACGGGCACAGAACCGGCGCATTGAGCTGAAGTTGACCGAGCGCTAGGCCTCGATCTCTTTGATCATATCGACGCGCGTGGCGTGCCGCCCACCTTCGAACTCCGCATCCAGAAATGCATCGACAATCTCAAGCGCCAGCATGTCACCGACAACGCGGGCACCGATTGATAGCATGTTTGCATCATTGTGCATGCGGATCATGCGCGCGGAAAATGTATCCATACATACGCCGCAGCGCACGCCCTTGACCTTATTCGCAGCCATCATGATACCCTGACCTGTCCCGCAAAGGACAATACCAAGGTCGCAAGCCCCAGCTGCGACTTTGCGTGCGGCTGCTTCACCGTGCTTGGGGTAGTGGGTGCTTTCGGTGGTGACCGGACCGATATCTTCGACCAAGAACCCTTTTGTTCGAACATGGGCTGCGATGGCCTGCCGCAGATCAATCGCAGCGTGGTCACTGGAAATTACGATGCGTTTGGGTGTGGCCATCACGAAAGCTCCGTCTGAATGGTCAAGATTTGAGGCCTTGGAACAGTTTCAGGGCCAGCCGTCAAACAGAATTCCGCAGATCATGAGCCAAACCCCTGTCCGCTGCCAAACCACAAAGCGCTAGCAAGACCCAACCACCCGAAGCAATCGCGAGAACGGTCCACCCCGAGGTTGAAACCACCAAGCCGGCTGAGAATGCCGCCACAGTCGAAACCAGCGCGATGATGGTATCATTCGCGCCCTGAACGGCCGCTTTCTCGTCCTCTGACACTGCCGCGTCCAAAAGTGTTGTGGCCCCGATGAAGGCAAAATTCCAACCCAGTCCCAACAAAATCAGGCCACCATAGAATTGCCCGGCCGACTGGCCCGACGCAGCCACGACCGCGGCCAGCAAAATCAGGATCAATCCCAGCACTGACAACCGGAGCGCACCAAA
Source organism: uncultured Loktanella sp. (assembly GCA_964385035.1). Classification (GTDB taxonomy): domain Bacteria; phylum Pseudomonadota; class Alphaproteobacteria; order Rhodobacterales; family Rhodobacteraceae; genus Yoonia. The sequence continues at coordinate 8,980 of CAYLMZ010000066.1, read as the reverse complement.
TCGTTTGATCAGAAAGCCCGTGAAAAAGCTTGGCGCGAACATCGCCACGATATGCCAACGGATGACATCGCTTGCGGTTTCTTCGCTAAAGCCACAGGCCACCATGGCGATGGGCGTCGGGATCATCAAAAATACCATGATGCCTTGTGACACCGCAGCGATCGCGACGGCGCGCCTGATGTCAGGACGGGATAAGGCGGAAAGACCAGCACGCAAACGCTGTCCGGTTGCTTGTTCGGTGCCGGACCGCAGAGGCAACCGGACAGCCAAAAGCGGGAGCAACCCCAGCAATGATATCAAGCCGATTGCAAGATAGGCCCCAGCAAACGGAACAGGCGAAAGCAGATCACGCGCCGATATGAATATTTGTGGCCCGGCAAAGGCAGCCACCAACAGCGCGCTTAACATCAACGAAATTGCGACGGGACGCCACTTTTCCGCAACGGCCTCTCCTGCGGCGAAACGAAAATACTGGAATGCTGCCCATCCTGCGCCCATCAAGAAATGAGACAGGCAAAGCAGAAAGAAACTTTGCCAAAAAACTGCAGCGACGGCACCAAGCGATCCAACGAGGGTGGCAATCCCCCCAAAGGCAAATCCGGCACGGCGTCCCAACCGCCCCATCAAAAGCGAAATCGGCGCAGCGGCGACCAGACCGGCAAACGTCTGCATGGAGGAAGGAAGGGTTGCAAGTTCGGGGCGCGGTGCAACCATCAGGCCGGCAAGTCCGCCCAGGATAAGCTGCACAGGAAAGGCCAGCCCAAAAATAGTGTTGGACGTCAAAAGTCCAACGAAATTCCGGTTGCGCAAGAGAATGGCAGCAGACATCGCAAACCCTGAGTGTTGATCCTTGCTCAGGACATAGGGCGAACTTGGAGGCGTTCACCGCCACAGTTCAAATCGACGACGATTTGCCCTTCGTACGGAAAAACCCGCTGCGGCAATTGCGCAGCGGGTTTGACTCTTGTCTTGGGGGTTTAATCCGCCGTCAGCAGCGGTGGCTTGTCACCGCTATCGGTGATCCGCCCCTGGGCCGGTGCTTCGTAACGCAATTCCAGCTCGCCCTTTTTCACGCCAACTTTGACGATGCCGCCCTTGACCAACTTGCCAAAGAGCAACTCTTCGGCCAAAGGCTTCTTGATGTGTTCCTGAATGACACGGCCAAGCGGACGAGCACCCATCTTTTCATCATAGCCCTTTTCAGCCAGCCATTCGGCAGCGGCATTTGTCAGCTCGATATGGACGTTGCGGTCGATCAGTTGCGCTTCGAGTTGCAGCACAAACTTTTCAACCACCTGCAAGATCACAGGTTTCGGCAGTGCGCCAAAGCTGATCACCGCATCCAGACGGTTGCGGAATTCCGGCGTGAACGTCCGTTCAATCGCAGCGGTATCCTCGCCCTCGCGGCTTTCACGTCCAAAGCCCAACGCGTTCTTGGACATCTCTGCCGCACCTGCGTTCGACGTCATGATAATGATCACATTCCGGAAATCCGTCGTCCGGCCATTGTGGTCAGTCAGCTTACCGTGGTCCATCACCTGCAACAGGATATTGTAGACATCCGGATGGGCCTTTTCCATCTCATCAAGCAGCAGAACGCAGTGCGGGTTCTGGTCGACGCCATCTGTGAGCATACCGCCCTGATCAAAGCCGACATAGCCCGGAGGCGCACCAATCAGACGTGAGACCGCGTGCTTTTCCATATACTCTGACATGTCAAAGCGCAGTAGTTCGACACCCAGCGTATCTGCCAGCTGTTTGGCCACTTCGGTCTTACCAACACCGGTTGGACCCGCGAAGAGGTAGTTGCCAATTGGCTTTTCAGGTTCGCGCAGACCAGCACGCGCTAGCTTGATCGCCGACGACAAGGCCTCGATTGCTGTATCCTGACCAAAGACGACCCGCTTGAGCGTCTTTTCGAGATCTTTCAGCACCTCTGCATCGTCTTTCGATACGTTCTTAGGCGGAATGCGGGCAATCTTGGCCACGACATTCTCGATCTCTTTGGCACCAATCGTTTTGCGACGTCTGGATTCAGTCACCAAATGCTGGGCCGCGCCAGCCTCATCAATCACGTCGATCGCTTTGTCAGGCAGTTTGCGGTCGTTGATGTAGCGCGCCGACAATTCTACAGCCGTCTTGATCGCATCCGCAGTGTATTTGATGCTGTGATGCTCTTCGAAGTAAGGCTTGAGGCCCTGCAAAATCTTGATCGCGTCAGGAACCGAAGGCTCTGTCACGTCAATCTTCTGGAACCGGCGGCTGAGTGCGCGGTCCTTTTCAAAGTGCTGGCGGAATTCCTTGTAGGTCGTCGACCCCATGCAGCGTAGCTTGCCACCCTGCAATGCAGGTTTCAGCAGGTTTGATGCGTCCATCGCCCCACCAGAGGTCGCACCAGCACCGATCACAGTATGAATCTCGTCAATGAAGAGCACCGCATCAGGGTGATCTTCCATCTCGGTCATGACGGCCTTCAGGCGTTCCTCAAAATCACCACGATAGCGTGTGCCAGCAAGCAGCGCGCCCATATCCAGCGAATAGATCGTCGCTTTTGACAAGACCTCTGGCGTTTCACCGTTCACGATTTTAAAGGCAAGACCCTCTGCGATTGCTGTCTTACCTACACCGGGATCACCCACCAGAAGCGGGTTATTCTTGCGACGGCGGCACAGAACCTGAATGCAACGCTCCACCTCATGGGCGCGACCGATCAATGGATCGACGTCGCCTTTGGTCGCCTTGGCGTTCAGATCGACGCAATATTTTGCCAGAGCGCTTTCTTTTTCCTCGCCCTCGCCCGCGTTGATTGTTTCACCTTCGTCGGTTGAACCGGTGACAGGACGGGACTCGCCATAGGCGGGATCCTTTGCCACACCATGGGCGATAAAGTTCACAGCGTCATAGCGGGTCATATCCTGTTCTTGCAGGAAGTATGCGGCGTTGCTTTCACGTTCCGCAAAGATAGCAACCAGCACATTGGCGCCCGTCACCTCACTCCGCCCAGAGGACTGGACGTGGATCGCGGCACGCTGGATCACCCGCTGGAAGGCGGCCGTCGGCACAGCTTCAGAGCCTTCGACATCTGTGATCAGGGTCGAAAGATCATCCTCAATAAAGTCTTCCAGATCCTTGCGCAGCGCATCCAGATCGACCGAGCATGCACGCATCACACGGGCTGCATCGGGTTCCTCGATCAGAGCCAGCAAAAGATGCTCTAGCGTGGCCAGTTCATGTTTACGTTCATTGGCCAGCGCCAACGCACCGTGGATGGATTGCTCAAGTGTCGTCGAAAATGATGGCACGTCTTGTGCTCCTTCATATCGGGGGTCGATGCGCCGCGCACACCAACCGTGGCCTCTTATCCTTAAGGTTTGGTTTTATTTGCCAACCTTCAAGGACTTTTTTCGGTTTTAGCATCACAAATGACGTGATGCCGCAGTTTTGGGCCGTTTGTTTGGCGTTGCGGATCGACCGCGTTCTAAAAGCGGTCTTTTCGTGCGCGCACCTCGGTGAACACATCGACTGCGGATGCGTCCTCCATTCCAATGGCCGTTTTGAATTCAGGAAGATCCGCGCGCAGGAAAGGATTTGTGCGCATCTCTTCGGCGAGTATCGAGGGCACTGTCGGCTGGCCTTTTTCGCGGGCCGCGGTGATCGCCTCTGTCCTTAAGATAAGATCAGTGTTCCCGGGGTCAATAGAAAGGGCAAAAGCGGCATTGGAGGCGGTGTATTCGTGTCCGGAACAAATCGTTGTGTTTTCTGGCAAAGCGCGCAGTTTTTGCATGCTGTCCCACATCTGCGCCGGCGTACCTTCGAACAAACGGCCGCATCCCAAAGCCATGAGACTGTCAGCGGTGAAGGCCAGTTTCGCACCTGGCATATAAAAGGCAACATGTCCGACCGTATGTCCTGAAACATCAAAAACATGTGTGTCTTGGCCAGCGACGACCACGATATCACCTTCTTTGACCGCGCGGTCCAGCTTGGGCAAACGATGAGCATCCGCAGCCGCGCCGATGACACGCGCAGTTCCACGAAGCGCATCGACACCATCGATATGATCATAGTGATGATGGGTTAACAGAATATCGCTGAGCACCCACCCTCGCCTTTCGAGTTCTGCTGAAATGGGGGCGGCTTCGGGCGCGTCGATCAAGGCAGTCTCACCGGTCTGCGCATTATGAACGAGATAGGCATAATTGTCTTGCAGACAGGGAACGGTGACTAGCTCAATAGGCGAACTCTTTACCATGGCAATGTGGTCCTTGCTTGTTATTGTTGCCACATAGCTTTGCCTAAGGGGCAGTAAACCGCAATGCATCTCGATGTGCTGGATCTACGAAATTTTTACTACCGCAGCGCTTTGGGGCGCGCGGCCCAAAAAGTGATCCGGGACGAATTGGTCAGCATGTGGCCCGAGTGCAAAGGTCACGTTGTGGCTGGATTTGGATTTGCGGTTCCGCTCTTGCGTCCGTTCCTGAAAGATGCGCGTCGGGTTGTGGGTTTGATGCCGGGACCACAGGGGGTCATGCCGTGGCCTGCGGACGGCAAGAATGTCAGCGTTCTCTGTGAAGACACGCTATGGCCGCTTGAAACTGGGCATGTGGACCGTTTGGTCATGCTGCATGGGCTTGAGACGACCGAACAGCCTTCATTGCTGCTCGACGAAGCATGGCGGGTGTTGGGACCGGGCGGGCGGGCCGTCTTTATTGTCCCCAACCGCGCAGGGCTTTGGTCTCGGTCCGATGCGACCCCTTTCGGATACGGGCGCCCTTACTCGCTCAGCCAGCTGGAAGCGCAATTGCGCCGCCACCAATTCGTCACAGAGCGCACCATGTCGGCGCTCTATCAGCCGCCGTCATCGCGCAAGATATGGCGTAAGTCTTCGGATTTTCTTGAAAAAGTAGGGCACAACCTTCCGATTGTTGCGGCAGGCGGCGTGTTGATCGTCGAGGTCAGCAAACAGATGGCTGCACCAACCCGACCCGGCCTGACCGAGGCCGTGCGCAAACCGTTGCGGGCCTTGGAAGGCATAGCGAAACCAAAGCCCAAACCCGAAACAGCAAGGGTCGTTGATGGGGGTTCGTCATTGCACCCACCTCGCCGTTAGGGCAAGGCAATCTGCATGACTGACAGCTTTGAAATCTTTCTCGTCGCAACGCCGGGCCTTGAGGCCCCCTTGCTTGCAGAAGCGCAAGAGCTTGGGTTTTCGCAAGCCAGAATTGAGGCTGGTGGTGTCAGCTTCGATGGCACTTGGGAAGACGTCTGGCGCGCCAACCTGATGCTGCGGGGCGCCACCCGTGTTCTGGCACGGATCGGCAGTTTCATGGCGTTTCATCTCGCGCAACTGGACAAACGTGCCCGAAAGTTTCCATGGGGCGATGTTTTGCGGCCAGATGTGCCCGTGAAGGTAGAGGTGAGCACTTCAAAAAAGTCCAAGATCTATCATGCAGGTGCCGCAACCCAGCGGATCGAGAAAGCTTTGCGTGAAAGCCATGGCATCACCATCAACGACGACGCGCCAGTCACAATCAAGGCCCGCATTGACGACAACCGCGTGACTTTCAGCGTCGATACATCCGGTGAAAGCCTGCATAAACGCGGCCATAAAGAAGCGGTCGGTAAGGCGCCGATACGCGAAACTCTTGCCGCGCTGATGTTGCGTCAGGCGGGTTACAGCGGTGCTGAACCTGTCCTTGACCCGATGTGTGGCTCTGGCACTTTCTTGATCGAAGCCGCCGAGATCGCGGCAGGGCTGATCCCCGGGCGCAGTCGTGACTTCGCGTTCATGCATCTGGCAACATTTGATCAGGGCCGCTGGAGCATCCTGAAACGCATGAGCGCTGCCGCTCTCCAGATGCCGCAGTTCTATGGGTCTGACAGGGATGCCGGTGCAATCCGCATGGCCCTCGCAAACGCAGAGCGCGCCGGTGTTTCAGAACACATCGCCTTTACCAACCTCAACGCCGCAGACGTACAACGCCCCGAGGGGCCCGCCGGCCTTGTGATCTGCAATCCGCCATATGGCGCGCGGATCAGCAACCAGAAGATGCTCTTTGGGGTCTACGCCGCTCTGGGAGAGATGCTCAGGCAGCAGTTTTCAGGCTGGCGTGTTGCAATTGTGACCAGTGATCCTGCGTTGGCCAAGGCAACAAAGCTGCCCTTCAGGCCCAGAGGCCCCGCCATCCCACATGGGGGGCTGAAAGTTTGGCTTTTTCAGACAGATGTCTTGCCTTGATGGCCACTGTCCCGCCGCCTCCGGCGGGAGTATTTTTGGCAAAATGATAAGGCTAGACCGGAGCGCCAGCTGATGTGCGTTTCAGCTTGATACCAGCTGCTTGCATTGCGGTGGCGGCGATATCGACTGCTGTCAGTCCAGCCTCTGCATACATCACGTCGGGGGCTGCCTGATCAATATAGCGATCCGGCAAGGTCATTGTGCGCACAGCACAACGGCCGTCCAGCAACCCGTCATTGGCCAGATCATGCAGGACCATCGCTCCGAACCCGCCTTGGGCTCCCTGCTCGATCGTGATCAGCGCCTTGTGGTTCTTGATCAACTGCCGAATGAGGGCGCGGTCAAGCGGTTTGGCGAAACGCGCGTCCGCAATCGTGGCCGTGACACCTTGATCTGCGAGTTGAGCGGCCGCCTTCTCGCACTCTGCCAGATGGGCACCAAAGGATAGGATCGCGACATCGGTCCCTTCTTGCACGATACGGCCTTTGCCGATCTCAAGCACCTCGCCGCGCTCTGGCAGCTCAAGTCCTACACCTTCACCGCGGGGGTAGCGGAAGGCGATAGGACCGTCGTTGTACGCGGCTGCGGTGCGGACCATATGCATCAACTCGACCTCGTCCGCGGCGGCCATGACGGTCATGTTTGGCAAGGCCGACAAGTAACCGATATCAAAGGCGCCGGCATGGGTTGGTCCATCGGCACCGACCAGCCCTGCCCGATCAATCGCAAAGCGGACTGGCAGGTTTTGCAAAGCCACATCGTGGACAACCTGATCGTAGCCGCGTTGCAGGAAGGTCGAATAGATCGCGCAGAACGGCTTAAGTCCGCTTGCCGCCATACCGGCTGCGAAAGTCACAGCGTGTTGTTCGGCAATCCCCACGTCAAAGACGCGGTTTTGGAAACGCGCGCCCATGATATCAACACCAGTGCCCGACGGCATGGCAGCCGTCACGGCGACAATGCTGGGGTCCAATTGTGCTTCATGGGTCAGCGACGAGCCGAACACTTTGGTATAGCTTGGGGCATTGGGCCGTGATTTGGCTTGTGTTCCGCAGGCCACGTTGAATTTTGAAACCCCATGCCCGCGATCTGCGCTTGTCTCGGCAGGGGCATAGCCTTTGCCCTTGGTGGTGCAGACATGGATGAGAACCGGCCCGGTCGCGCGGGTGCGGGCAGC
>CAYLMZ010000066.1:0-1465 GCA_964385035.1 uncultured Loktanella sp. | reverse complement strand
CCTTGGTGGTGCAGACATGGATGAGAACCGGCCCGGTCGCGCGGGTGCGGGCAGCACGCAGCACCGGTAGCAGTTGGCCCATATCATGCCCGTCAATTGGCCCGACGTAAGAGAAGCCGAGTTCTTCGAACAAGGTCCCTGACCCTCCGGTCTGCATACCTGTGACCAGGTTGCGGGCGCGGCGTGCATGTTCACGCAGAGGGCCGGGCAAAGCGGCCTCGAAACCTTCGGCCATCTTGTGCAACTCGCCCATTGGCGAGGCATAAAGGCCGGAAAGATACTTGGACATCGCACCTACAGGAGGGGCGATGGACATTTCATTGTCGTTGAGGATGACAAAAAGGCGGCGGCCTTCGGCACCGGCGTTGTTCATCGCCTCGTAAGCCATGCCCGCACTGATCGAGCCATCGCCGATGACAGCAATCGCATCACCGGTGGGCATCCCCATGTCCCGGCCAACGGCAAACCCGAGTGCGGCGGAGATTGAAGTGCTCGAATGAGCGGCACCAAAGGGATCATATGCACTTTCAGCGCGTTTGGTGAAACCGGACAAGCCGCCTTCTTGACGCAAGGTCCGGATACGGTCGCGCCTGCCCGTCAAAACCTTATGGGGGTAGCATTGGTGACCCACGTCAAAGACCAGTTTGTCTCGTGGTGTATCAAAGACAGCGTGGATCGCTGTCGTAAGCTCGACCACACCCAACGAAGACCCAAGGTGACCGCCGGTCTCGGAGACAGCCGATACAACCTCGGCACGGACCTCATCGGCCAAAGCCGTCAGCGAAGCGTCCGACATCCGTCGCAAATCCGCAGGTCCGGCCACGGTGTCGAGAAGCGGGGTATGGGGGCGATTAGTCATGTCGGGACCTTTGTGGTAGAGTGAAAAAAGCGCCGCAAAAGGGTTACCCCAATTGCGACGCTAGTCTCCTGTAGCCAACAGGAAGGGAACTGGGGCTTTCGCCCCATTATCGGGCCAGCCAGGGAGGGTAGCCCGATGGCTCTAGAAGGCAGGCGGCGCGTCGCGCTCCGCCTGCCTCCTATCTCTTAGACCGTGACAGTCTCTTCGATCACAAGCTCGATTGACGAGCGGTTGATCGGATCCGGCGTGTCACGGCTGGCCTCGGGCAAGATCCGCCCGATGAAAGCCATGGCAGCAATGATGAACCACAAAGCAAGGACAAAGACGGCTGCATAGCCTGCGCCTTTGAGCATCAGATAGGTGATGTCAGCAGCCATATGAGACTTTTGGTCCATGCCGAGGATATCGTCTTGTTCACTCATGATCATTCTCCTCAGTTAAGTGGCGCGTAGCCGTGCTCTTGCGCCCAGACAAACCAGTTGTCCACAACCGTGCCGGTCAACAAGATTCCGATGCCGCCTGTCAGCGTCGTCAGAACTGCGAACCACCAGGCCCAGCGGTGGATACCTTCCATGGTGGCGTTAAAGCCCATGGTCCAGCGCCAGA
>CAYLMZ010000065.1:0-13862 GCA_964385035.1 uncultured Loktanella sp. | reverse complement strand
TTGCAAATCCGTGTAGACCGGTTCGATTCCGGTACTCGCCTCCACAAATCCCCCATTTGTCGATTATTGCTTGTGACAGCCTTGCGCATTGCTGCTGTGGCGCATCTGTGGCATGAAGCGGCAAACGACCTGAACGAGAGAGTCTCGCGCGTGACTGACTATACTTCCCGCCGCATTATGATGGTTGATACGCAAGTTCGCCCATCTGACGTAACCAAGTTTCCCATCATTGACGCGATGCTGTCTGTGCCGCGTGAAGCCTACGTCCCTGACGGCAAACGTGAGGCCGCTTACATGGGCGAAAATCTTGCTGTTGATACAGACAGGATCATGCTTGAACCGCGCACTTTGGCAAAGATGCTTGAAGCTGTGGATATCCAACCGCACCATGTCGTGCTCGATGTTGCGTGCGGGCTTGGATATTCAACTGCGATCCTTGCGCAGATGTGCGACTTTGTGGTGGCTGTCGAGGACGATGAGGCGCGCGCCGCAGAAGCCCAGAGTATCCTTTCAGAGCAGAATGTCGACAATGCTGCCGTCATGACAGCGGCCTTGGTAGAGGGTGCCGCAAAATCGGGGCCTTATGATGTGATCATGGTCCAGGGCGGTGTTGAACAGATGCCTGAGGCACTGGCAGAGCAGTTGCGCGAAGGTGGGCGGATTGTGGCGGTGTTCCACGAAGGTAACCTGGGCACTGTCCGTGTTGGTCACAAGCTTGACGGTGTAATCAACTGGCGCTTTGCTTTTAATGCCAGCGCTCCGATCCTGATCGGTTTTGAAAAGCCGGAAGTTTTTGCGCTCTGAGTGATCGCCCGCGGGCTGTCCTGCGTAAAATCAAGAAACCGTTTCGGAAGGTGACGCATGTTCAAACGTACTAAGATGGCCGCTGCGGCCGCAGTATTGGCCCTGACCACAGCACCGGCGCTGCATGCGCAGTCACTTTCAGAGGCGATGGCCTCTGCCTACAACAACTCGGGTCTGCTGGAACAAAACCGCGCGTTGTTGCGGGCGGCAGATGAAGGTGTCGCGCAGTCTGTTGCGGCAACACTGCCGGTGATCAACTGGTCACTATCGACCACGCGGACCCGTATCACATCACCGATCACGACGACGACAAACGCAACCAACGCGCGGATTTCGGGTAATCTGACTGTCTACGACTTCGGGGCGAACCAGTTTGCTATCGATGCCCAGAAAGAGGTCGTCCTTGGCACCCGCCAGGCGTTGCGACGTGTTGAGCAGGACGTGCTCTTGCGCACCGTGCAGTCATACATGAATGTCTTGAGCGCGCGCGAGTTTGTGCAGCTGCGCGAAAATAACGTCCGCCTGATCACGCAGGAATTCCGTGCTGCTCAGGATCGCTTTGAGGTGGGAGAGGTCACGCGGACCGATGTCTCGTTGGCCGAGGCACGCTTGGCGTCGGCCCGTAGCCTTTTGGCTGCTGCGCAGGGTGATCTCGCCGTCGCGGCAGAGGAATTCAACGCCGTCGTTGGACAGATGCCCACAAGTCCGCGCAGCGTGAGCCCTGCGCCTGTGTCCCGCAGTCTGGGCGAAGCGAAGGCCTTTGCTGTCCGCAACCACCCCAGTATTCTTGAAGCACAACATTCCGTCGCTGCGGCGGAGTTGAACATGCGTCGTGCGGAAACGGCTACGAAGCCCCGTGTGGCGCTGGATGGGTTTATCTCGCTTGATCAGGACGGAAACGAATCGGCTCAGCTTGGGCTCAGCATCGGGGGGCCGATATATTCTGGCGGATTGCTGTCCAGTCAGGTCCGCCAGGTGCGCGCAAACCGTGATGCGGCCCGGTCCGGGCTTTTGCTTGCGACGCAGTCAATTGAGCAACAAGTTGCCAATGCCTTTGCGCAGTTGCGGGTCGCGCAGGCGTCCCGACAGGCCTCTGAGCAGCAAATCCGCGCCGCACGCATTGCCTTTGACGGTGTTCGGGAAGAGGCGCAGCTGGGGTCACGCACAACACTAGATGTGCTCAATGCCGAGCAAGAGCTACTAGATGCGCAGGCAAACCGCATTGCGGCGCAGTCAAACGAGGTTGTCGCGTCCTATGCGCTTTTGTCTGCGATGGGTCTTTTGAATGCTGATCACCTTAACCTTGCTGTCCAGCAGTATGACCCGTCACAATATTACAATCTTGTCAAAGATGCCCCCATTCCGATGTCCGAACAGGGGCAAGCGCTTGAGCGTGTGCTTGAAGCAATCGGTCAAAACTAACGCGTTAGTTGTCACGTCGTTGATATTGGGTTAATTTTTTCGTTGGGGAAATAAGCCAACGGGAATGTCTGCCATGTCCAGAAGTGATGAGATTGACGAACTGGTCTCTTCGGTGCGTAATTTCGTGGCGCATAAGGATTCGCACCGTATGACTGCTCCGAAGCCAGACAACAAACTCGTTCTGACGCCTGACACACGCTTGTCGGATGCTCAGGTCCGCGCCATCGATGCAGAGTGGGAAACCGAACTGCGCGCGCTCGAGGCAGCAGGGGCGATTGCGCCCGGTCAGGCAGCCTCATTGTCGTTGGACGAGTTGGAAGAGGCATTTGCGAAGATGCCTGACGATTGGGAGCCAGCACCGGTAATCTCAGCGGCTCCCAAGAATGGCTTTGTCGGTTTCGACAAAGATGCGGCCGAACCAACGCCCCAAGCCACGTCACCCGAACTGACGCCCGAAGCCCAGATGGTGGCAAATGTTGTCGACACCAATGAGTTGGAAAGCATCATCGCCAGCAAGATCGGCGGCTTGATCGACCAGGACGCCTTGCGCGCTTTGGTCGTCAAAACGGTGCACGAAGAACTGACAGGCGAACTTGGTGAACGGATCACGCGCAACGTGCGAAAACTGGTCCGTCGCGAGATCAATCGTGTCATCACCAGCCGCGACCTCGAAGGCGACTAACCCGCAAGCGTCAGCAATCGATCAATATCGAAATGGGTCTCAAGATGCGCCGCAAGCGCGTCAAGTGTGTCCTCAACCGAGGCTCCATAGTTCTGTGACATGATCGGCTTGCCGAGCGCTGCGAAGAAGGCGCTCCGAAAGCTGTCTGCTTCAAACAGTCCGTGCAAATAGCATCCCATGACCTGCCCGTCCGGACGCATCGCGCCTTCACCGCGCCCTTCGAGCTGCAACATCGGATGCGCTGTGTCGGGACCGGTGGTTTTGCCGATGTGAATCTCATAGCCCGAGACTTTGTCACCTGTGGGCAGATAAACGGCCTCTGACAGGGCGAGCCGTTTTTGGGGGGCCATGATGGTTTCAACGTCCAAAAGCCCCAAACCATCGACCTTTGACGGTGCGCCTTCGATACCGTCGGGGTCATCAATCGTCTTGCCCAGCATTTGATAACCGCCACAGATGCCCAGCACATGCCCGCCTCGTCGGACGTGGGCTTGCAGGTCGATGTCCCATCCTTGTGCCTTGAAATGGGCAAGATCCGCGATAGTCGATTTGGACCCCGGAATGATGATCAGATCCGCGTCGCCGGGCAGGGGGCGGCCTGCCTCGATCACCTCAACACTGACGTTGGGCGTCGCAGAAAGCGGGTCAAGATCGTCAAAGTTGGCGATGCGGTTCAGGCGTGGCACCGCGACCTTGATCGCACCACTTTTCTTGCTGCGAATGTCCATGACGTCTTCGGCAGGTAGCCGCCACGCATCGGCAAACCAAGGCACAATGCCTAGAGGTGCCCAGCCGGTCTGGTCTGTGATGATGTCCATGCCGTCATGAAACAGGGTGGTATCCCCACGAAACTTGTTGATCGCAAAGCCTTTGATCATTGCGTTGTCTTCCGGGGGCAGTATGGCATGGGTGCCGACGAGCTGGGCGATGACCCCACCTCGGTCAATGTCGCCAATCAAGACAACAGGCACTTTTGCTGCTGTGGCAAACCCCATGTTCGCAATGTCACCTGCACGCAGATTGACCTCAGCGGGGCTACCAGCGCCTTCCACGATGATCAGATCGCGTCCTGCCCCAAGACGGGCAAAGCTTTCGAGGACGGGCGGCATGAGCTTGGCTTTCTGCTTGCCGTAGTCGCGGGCCTTCATCGTCGCGAAACGCTTGCCTTGCACGATGATCTGCGCGCCAACCTCGCTTTCTGGTTTGAGCAGGACAGGGTTCATATCGACCAACGGGTCGAGACCGCAGGCACGGGCTTGCAAGGCCTGTGCGCGCCCGATTTCGCCACCATCCGCGGTGACAGCAGCGTTGTTGGACATGTTCTGCGGCTTGAACGGGGCAACCGACAAACCACGCTTGCGACAGGCACGGGCCAACCCTGCCACAAGCATCGACTTGCCAACGTTCGAGCCCGCCCCTTGGATCATGATTGCTTTGGTCATGCGTGTCTCCTAGGGTCACTTCTTACGTGCCCCTTACGGGCGGGGGAAGTGTATGAATACGCCAGCACATTTGATTTTTGGGATGACTGCCTTTGGCAAGGTAGGAAAGCCCGCAGTGACGGCGGCAGCTTTTGCTGGCGCGTTGATCCCCGATCTGTCGCTATATCTCTTGGCTGGCACTCACCTAGCCGTTCTGGGCACATCGCCAGAGGTGGTCTTTGGACAGCTCTATTATTCGGATGCGTGGCAGAGCATCTTTCGGATCGATAACTCGATCATTCTATGGGGGATCGGATTTGCCTTTGCGGTGATGTTCCGGTCAGCCGTCGGGTTCGCGCTGTGTGGTGCGGCCTTGTTCCACCTAGGGCTGGACTTTCTGTTCCACCATGACGACGGGCGGGCGCATTTTTGGCCCTTGAGCAACTGGATTTTTGAAAGCCCGGTCAGCTATTGGGACCCAAACCACTACGGCACAATCGTGGGCGCGGTCGAGGTCGCCTTGTCGCTCTTGTGCTGCGGTATTCTATGGCAGCGCTTCAAGGGGTGGGTGATGCGTGCTTTGACGGTCATCCTTGGTGCAATGGAGTTTGCACCATTTGTCATCTGGGCGATCATGTTCTGACCACTGAAACGAAAAACGCGGCCCAAAGGACCGCGTCATTCTCAACGTTTCGGCAACGTGGCCTATGCAGCGCGTGCTTCCTGCTCTGCGGCATTGCGGCGTTCGCTTTCTTCGCGTGACAGTGCAACGGATGTCCGCACACCTTTACCCACGAATTCCATCAGACCCTGAACAACGCGTTCGTTGGGGTCGATACCAGCGCAAGACAGCACCTCGCGGCCATCACGAGAGCGCGCCCAACGGGCGATCTGTTCTGGGCCGTTGCCGTATTTTTTGTCGTCCGCAATCGCATCATCAAGGGCTGCCAGAACGACAGCCGCAAAGAGCTTGCGGGCACGGTTACCTTGTTCGTTGTTGAACGCTGTACCGTCGACGAAATCTCGCATATTGCTTCCTTCTTTTTGCTCTTGTAGTTCCCGCGTGCAGGACCTTATGCCCTGTCAAAGGCGATTCGGGGAAGCTCTTTTTGCATGGCAGATATGCGCTTTGCGCATGTCGCCCGGCTGATCGTGCACTGGATGTCGATCTTGTCAGTTCCCCATGTGCCGGATATAGGCACGCGAGAAGTTAAATCAACCTTAACACCCATTGTGAGACCTCTGGATCATGCCCAAAATCAACGGTAACGAAATTCGCCCCGGCAACGTGCTAGAGCACGAAGGCGGCTTGTGGGGTGCTGTCAAAGTCGATCATGTGAAGCCCGGCAAAGGCGGTGCGTTTGCACAGGTCGAACTGAAAAACCTGCGGGATGGTCGCAAGCTCAACGAACGTTTTCGCTCGGCTGACAAAGTTGAGCGCGTGCGCCTTGACCAAAAGGATCAGCAGTTCCTGTTTGAGGATGGTGACATGCTGACCTTCATGGACAGTGAAACCTACGAACAGATCGCATTGCCAGCCGACATCCTTGGCGACCGTCGTCCGTTCCTGCAAGACGGGATGACCGTCCAGATCGAATACTACGGCGAAGAAGCGTTGAACGTCAGCCTGCCGCAAAAGGTCGTCTGCAAAGTGGTTGAGACAGAGCCAGTCGTGAAGGGCCAGACCGCTGCCAACAGCTTTAAGCCTGCGATCCTTGATAATGGCGTCCGCGTGATGATCCCGCCGTTTGTTGGCCAGGACGAAGATATTGTGGTGAATACAGAAACGTTTGAATACGCCGAGCGCGCCTAAGCTTCAGCAAGGCGGGTGAGCACAGCATCGCCCGCCTGCATCTCGCCTGTCGCGCGGTCAAAGCGCAGATAGGCAAGTCCCTGATCCCCGGAAACAGTATGCAAAACCCCCACCGGCTTGCCATCTGCGGTGATAGCATCGCCCGGGGCAGCGGTGCCTTTGATCTGCACCTTGCCTAATCCTTTGCGTAACGTGGTCTTGTGCTTCATGCGTGCGACGATTTCCTGACCGACAAAACAGCCCTTTTTGAAATCAACGCCGTGCAGGGCCTCAAACCCGGCTTCAAGCACATATGTCTCTTCGGTCAGTTCGACACCTGTCGCAGGGATCATATGCTGTACCCTGAGTGCGTCCCAATCTGTGGCATCGCTGATGTCCGCATCGCCATAAGCACGCCAGCCCAGGGCCGGATGGCGCGGATCTTGCAAGGCGCCATCCGGCGCTGCGCCGGTTCCACGCGAGACGATAATCGGGGTTAAATCAATCGCGACATCGGCCCGCAGCCGATACATCGTCAGCTTTTGCCCAAGCGTTTGCATATGCGAGGTTGCCACATCGATCAGTAGCCTGTCTTGCTCGCCGATGACAAAGAAGTCGGCAACGAACTTGCCCTGTGGCGAAAGCAGGGCGGTATAGATGATCCCGCCATCAGCTTTGGTCACATCGTTCGTCACCAGACCTTGTAAAAAGTCGATGCGATCATTGCCGCTTATGGCAAGCACACTGCGGTCAGGCATCTTGATCACTCTCTTCTTGACTGAATTGCAGGCGGTGCAGATCAGCGTAGATCCCGCCCTTCTTCAGCAATGTATGGTGATCACCCTGATCCACAACCCGTCCCTGGTCCATGACAACGATGGAATCAGCATCGCGGATCGTTGATAGCCGATGCGCGATCACGAGCGTGGTGCGCCCCTTTGACAGTTTCTCAAGTGCCGTCTGCACGATCTTTTCGGACTTGGTATCAAGCGCGCTTGTGGCTTCGTCCAACAAAAGGATTGGTGTGTCCCGCAAAAGAGCGCGCGCGATGGCGACCCGCTGACGCTGCCCGCCCGACAGGTTCGACCCGCGCGGACCGGCAGGGCTATCAAGGCCGTTCGGCAGTGAAGGCAAGAAGTCGGCGACATGTGCGGCGTCAAGCACCGCCTGAAGCTGCGCCTCTGACACATCGGTCCGTCCCAACAAGATGTTCTCGCGCAGCGTTTCATCAAAGAGGGCGGAATCCTGCGAGACGACTGAAAACAGCCCACGCAGGTCGGCAAGCGCGTAATCGGTGATTGGGCTGTCACCTACAGTCACGATGCCGCTCTGGGGTTCGACCAGCCGCGTTAGCACGTTGAACACGGTGCTTTTGCCGGCCCCTGACGCCCCCACAAGCGCGGTCGTCTTGCCCGCTGCACCGACAAAAGATGCATTCCGCAAGACAGGCAGATCCCTATATTGCAGTGACACATCATCAAAGGTGATTTGCGGAGCAGAAACCGGCGCCTGCTTTGCTTTTGCAGGAGACAGGATCGTCGGTTTGAGGTTCAGCACATATTGCAGCCGTTCAACGCTTGCCGCGGCCATCTGCCATTGCCCGCTCATCGCGCCAAGGCGGCGCAGTGGATCGAAGGCCAGAGACATTGCCGTAAAGAACGCCATGAACTGACCGTTGGTCTTTTCGCCTGCGATAATCTCTGACCCGCCATAAAGCATCACGCCCAGAAACCCGATCCCGGTCATGATATCGATCAGGGATGGGACCGCAGCCTGACCGACAGAGGTTCTGATTTCGGCGCGCACGCCTTTCTGGATCAACGTGTCGTATTGGTTCGATTGATAGTCCTCTAGCGCGTTCAGCTTGATCTGGTTCACGCCGTGAAAAACCTCGTCCAGTCGGGTGGAAATACGCCCTGCGATTTCGCGTGAATTGCGCGCACGACGGCGGATGTAGGCTTGTACCAGCAACGAGGGAAGCACCAGCATGGGGATGCCCACAATCGCGATCAGTGTCCAACGCCAGTCGATCCAGAGGGCCACTGCCAGCAAACCGATGAGCGATATCAGATCGCGCGCCAATGCAGTCAGTATGCTGCTCCAGACGCTATTGATCGCGTTCACATCACCCTGCACCCGCTCAATCAGCTGGCCAGGGGGGTGTTTCTGGAAGAAACCCGAATCCAGCGTCATCATATGGGTCAGCAAATGCTTCCGCATATTCGCGCTTGTATACTGTCGGATCATCGACATAAGGATCTTTTGGCCAGCTGACGTCAGCGCGCGGACAAAAAAGATCACCATGATCGCAAAGCCTACGAAATAAAGCGCTCCGCGATCCCCATTGGCAAAAACATCATCGAACATGGGCTGTACGAGGCGGCTGATCAACGCGAGCATTGACCCTTCGATCATCATCAAGACGACAGCAACACCCAGCAACAGCTTGTGATGCCGCAGATAGTCTTGCCAAAGCCACCAAAAGAGTTTGGTGGCCGACTGATTGGCCGCAGAGGCCGGGTCGTGCTTTGGCGGCGCCATGGGATGCCTTTTTCTAGTGGGCTGGGGAGGGTTTACCGCTAATTCAACGACAAGGGCAAGGTAACCCGAGTTGACCTCGCGCTGCAGCGGGTTACTGTCCCCGCAACACCCAAGTGAAGGTTACCCCCATGTCATTGTCCCAAGGCCGTGCCTATCTGGCAATCCCAGGTCCCTCCGTCATGCCAGACGCCGTTTTGCAGGCCATGCATCGCGCGTCCCCCAATATCTACGAAGGTGAGCTGCATAGGCTGACTGATAGTCTGATCCCTGACCTCAAGACGATCGCAATGACCAAAGGCGATGTCGCGATTTACATTGGTAACGGACATGCGGCGTGGGAAGCCGCCTTGGCCAATGTTCTGTCGCGTGGCGACAAGGTACTCTTGCCGACGACAGGTACGTTCGGCATCGGCTGGGGTGAGATGGCCGCAGGATTGGGCGCAAATGTCCAGACCATCGACTTTGGCAATCATTCAGCGGTGGACCTTGATCAGCTTGCAGCCGCTTTGGCCGATGACACAGCCCATGAGATCAAAGCCATTCTGGCTGTGCATGTGGACACCTCAACCAGTGTGAAGAACGATATCGCAGGTATGCGCAGGGTGCTGGATGAAGCAGGCCACCCCGCGCTCTTGATGGCCGATTGCATCGCGTCTCTGGGCTGTGACCGCTTTGACATGGACGGCTGGGGTGTCGATGTGATGGTTGCAGGATGCCAAAAGGGGCTGATGACTCCAGCAGGCATGAGCTTTGTATGGTTTAATGAAAGGGCCGGGGCGGCCCGTGGCGATTGCGTCACCCCCTATTGGGATTGGGTGCCGCGTGCGGATCCCGAGGTTTATTTCAGGTATTTCAACGGAACCGCACCGACCCATCACCTTTATGGGTTGCGGACAGCGCTTGATCTCATCCTTGCCGAAGGGTTGGAGAATGTTTTCGCCCGTCACCAGAAACTGGCTGAGATCATCTGGGCTGCCAGTGATGTCTGGGCCAGTGAAGGTCCCTTCAGGCTGAATGTTGCGGACCCTGCAAGCCGGTCGCATGCGGTGACATCTATTGCGATTGGGTCACCCAATGGCGATGCCTTGCGCGGATGGTGTGAACATCAATGTGGTCTGACGTTGGGTATTGGCTTGGGCCGTGATCCTGCCGATGCCTACTTTCGGATCGGCCATATGGGTCACGTGAACGCGCATATGATCATGGGCGTCGTGGGCACGATTGATGCGGGGCTCAAGGCATTAGATATCCCGCATGGGCAAGGTGCACTTGACGCCGCATCAAGTGCATTGGCCGTGCGTGCCTAGTCGCGGCTGATCCGCCTGCCGATCCACTTGAAGAATTCATTGATGCCGTAAGCGGTGATGGCCAGCCAGATATACCCCAGTGCTGCCGCGATGACCCAGAATGACATAAAAAGCAGCACCCAAAGCCACGCGAGAAAAGCATTCGTGTAGTCTTCGACGGCTTGGACGGGGCGGTTGTATGACATCGTGCGATCCTTTCGATTGAAAACACTAATGCCCGTGATGCAAAAATCACCCTAATTTTTCGTGTGCGGCCGCAAGGGCGGCGGGAAGAGCCTTTGCAAATGCTTCCATTTGGTCTTGTGGACCACAGCCCACCCGGATGCAGCGGTCCTGTGGGGCCACAAAAGGCATGCGCACAAAGATGCCATTTGCCACCAGAGCCGCCAGCACTGCTCTGGCAAAATCACCGTCTTGGCCGCAGTCGAGCGTGACAAAGTTGGTGGCAGAGGGCAGGGGGGTCAGGCCGTTTGCCTTGGCTGTTTCTGCGATTGCCGCGCGCGAATGCGCGACCGCATTTTGGATCTTTGCGAGCCAAACCGGATCGCCCAAAGCCGCCAGTGCTCCGGCCTGACTGATCCGCGACATTCCGAAGTGATTTCGCACCTTGTGAAACCCGGCAATGATTTCTGCGTTGCCGATCGCGTAGCCTACCCGCGCGCCAGCAAGCCCATGGGCCTTTGAAAATGTGCGCATCCGCAACACCTTTGGGTTCGATGTATCAAGCGGAGGGGCCGTGCCTGCGGGGGCGAGGTCGACATAAGCCTCGTCCAGAATAAGCAGGCTGCCGTCTGGGATGCGGTCAATCATGGATTGAACAACAGGCGCGTCGTGCCATGTGCCCATCGGATTGTCGGGATTTGCGAAATAGATCAGTTTTGCGCCGACATCGCTGGCCTTGGTAAGCAGCGCATCAGGGTCTTCTTGGTCTGCTTTGTAGGGCACCTTGTGCAAAGCGCCTCCAAAACCGGCGACATGGTAGTTGAAAGTCGGATATGCGCCATCGGAGGTGACGACCGGATCGCCGCTGCCGACATAGAGCCGCACCGCAAGCCCCAAGAGCCCATCAATACCTTCGCCGACCATGATGTTCTCGGGTGACACGCCGTGGTGCAGGGCCAATGCGTGACGCAGGTCATGGCTTTCAGGGTCGCCGTACATCCATGCTTCGGCAGCGGCCTTGCGCATCGCCTCAATCGCCATCGGGGACGGCCCAAAGCCGCTCTCGTTGGCGCCGAGCCGTGCGATGAAAGGTCTGCCCATGAGGCGTTCTTGCGTTTCTGGTCCCACGAAAGGCACGGAGGCCGGCAAGGACTGGGCTAGGGGGGTGAGGGTTGGCTTTGTCATGGACGGATATGAGCCAGCTTTGGCCTGTTTGACAATCGTCTGATGCCTTCGGCGAGAGTTTTTTGGGAGAAAGAAGGATGAGGAGAGGGGCAAGCCGTGCACTTGTAAGTGTCGCTCGGATACCTATATGAGAATCATTCTCAATAAGGGGGCTTATTATGAACCTCAGCAGGCGCGGATTCATCCTTACCAGCAGTGCCGCATTGACTGTTCGGGCGGTGCCACAGGTGGCGACCAAACCAAGTGGTCGCCGCATTTTGACATTGGTCTATGACAAGGCGCTGGGCATGATGCGCGCTGTCGAGCGCGTTGTGCCCTGACTTGCAAAGTGATAGGGTGGCTTGATCGCCGCCCTTTTGGTGTTACCCGATCTCTTGCAGCCGCGCGATGGCGGCTTTGATCTGGGTTTCCTCATTTTCCCGCAAGGCAAGGTTTTCCTTGGCCTCAGCCACAACCTCATCCGGGGCGGATGCCACGAACTTGGGGTTGTTCAGCCGTCCACGCAGACCGCCAAGCTCTTTGCCCAGCTTTTGCAGTGTCTTTTCCAGACGCGCGATTTCGGATGCCACGTCGATCAGCCCTTCCAGCGGGATCGCGAATGTGCCGCCTTCCATTGGGATCGTCACGGTGCCTTTGGGGAAGTCATCCACCGCCGTCAGGCTTTCGATCCGTGCAAGCCGTTGGATCAAGGCCGCGTTGTTGTCCCAGGCCGATTGCCCCTTGGCATCGAGGTCTTTGACCAAGAGCGGGACTTTGGCCCCTGCGGGCACATGCACCTGCTGGCGGGCAGACCGTGTGTTCTCGATCAGCGCAATCACCCAGTTCATCTCGCGGTCCGCGTCTGCGTCCACCAGATCAGCGGCGGTGTAGGTGGGCCAATCTGCATGGGCGAGGATCTTGGCGCGGCTTTCGCCCATGCCCCAAAGCTCTTCGGTGATGAACGGCATGATCGGGTGCAGCATGATCAGGCATTGGTCGAGGACCCAGCGCAGGGTTTTTTCGGTCTCTGCCTTTGCCGCTGCATCGTCCCCTTGCAGGATCGGTTTGGAGAACTCCAGATACCAGTCGCAGACCTTGCCCCATGTGAAGGCGTAAAGCGCGTCGGCCACGTCGTTGAACCGGTAGGCTTCCATGCCTGCATCCACCGCCTCGCGCACTTTACCAGTCTCGCCAATGATCCATTTGTTCAGCGTCTGGGTCACGGCGGGCATCGGCGCGTCGCCGGGGTAGGGGATCTCGTAATGCTCAGCAAAGCTGAAGGCATTCCAGAGCTTTGTGCCGAAGTTGCGGTAGCCCTTGATCCGATCCTCAGAGATTTTCAGCACGCCACCCAAGGCGGCCATCTGCGCGTTCGAGAACCGCAGGGCATCGGCACCATATTGGTCGATCATCTCAAGCGGGTCGATGACGTTGCCGCGGGTCTTGGACATCTTGTCGCCCTTGGCGTCGCGGACCAGCTGGTGCAGGTAGACGGTATGGAACGGCTCCGACTCCATAACGGATTCAGACATCATCATCATGCGGGCGACCCAGAAGAACAGGATGTCCTGCCCTGTAACAAGAACGTCGCCGGGGAAGTACTTCATCGCCTCGTCTTCCGCAGGCCAGCCGAGGGTGCCAAAGGGCCAGAGGCCGGAGGAGAACCATGTGTCGAGGACGTCGGGGTCGCGCTCCAGTGTAGTACCATAGAAGCCTTTTGCATCGGCTCGATCACCAAACGGATTTGCTCTTTGGCGACCAATAGGATCAGGTCCATCCATATCGCCCACACCGCGAGGGTCGAAATCAATCTTTGTCATCGGATCAAAATCGTAGAAACCGAGGTCGTCTAGGAGTTCGCGATCCACGTCATCGAAGGAATGAGGATCTGCCAAGACAGTGAACATCAACTGGGCATCTGGAAGTCTCTCCCGATGAAACTTGATAGCGAGCTTGCCCGCCTCCCAAGCATTTGGCGCACAGAATGAATTACCCAAGTTGTCATACCAAACCGGAATCTGATGCCCCCACCACAGTTGCCGCGAGATGCACCAGGGCTCGATATTCTCCAGCCAGTGGAAGAAGACCTTTTCTCCGCTTTCGGGCATGATCTTCACGCGGCCAGAGCGGACGCTTTCCAATGCAGGCTCAACGATCTTGGCACTGTCCACGAACCACTGGTCGGTCAGCATCGGTTCGATGACGACTTTTGAGCGGTCCCCGAAGGGCTGCATGATTTTCTTGGCCTCGACGAAAGGCACGGTATCGGTCACCTCGACCGTCTCGCCATCCTTGTTTTTCTCGGTTCGGGTCACGCTGTGCATCACAGCGTTGCCTTCTGCGGTGATGTTCTCAACCACCAGCTTGCGCGCCTCGAACCGGTCCAGCCCGCGATATTCGTCTGGCACGAGGTTCATCGCGGCGATCATTGCCTCGTCGAAGTCCTGTTCGCCATTGGCAATGGCTTGGGCAACAGCGGCTTCCTCGGCGTAAGGCTTCCCGTCCGCGCGCATGTTCCCCTTGGTATCCATCAGCGAATACATCGGGATGTTGCCGCGCTTGGCGAC
>CAYLMZ010000064.1:0-13970 GCA_964385035.1 uncultured Loktanella sp. | reverse complement strand
CATGATGCGAGCATTGGTGATTGGGGCAACAGGCGGGATCGGCGCAGCGGTCGGGCGTGAGCTGATGCAGCGCGGTTATGACGTCAAGGGACTGTCGCGGTCAATTGACGGCATGGACGTCAGTAATCCTGAAACGGTTGAGCGGGCACTTGCAATGATTGAAGGTCCGTTTGACCTCGTCTTCATTGCCGTGGGGATACTGGCCCCGCTTTGGGGCGCACCTGAAAAGAGCCTGTCCGCGATCAAGCCAGAGGATATGGCACGCGTGTTTGCTGTAAACACGATTGGTCCTGCCCTTATCTTGCGTCATGCAGCACGGCTGTTGCCCAAAGATCGGCGCAGTGTGATCGGCACCTTGTCGGCCCGTGTTGGATCAATCGGGGACAATCAGATCGGCGGCTGGCATTCCTATCGCGCGTCGAAAGCTGCGCTGAACCAGATAGTCCACGGCGCCGCGATCGAGCTGGGGCGCTCGCACAAGCAGTCGATTTGTGTGGCTTTGCATCCCGGCACAGTCGCCACAGAGTTCACCCGCAACTACGCAGGCAAGCACAAAACTGTCCCGCCGGAAGATGCGGCTCGGAACCTTGTGGGTGTCATGCAAGGTCTGGACACGGATCAGACCGGTGGCTTCTTTGACTACGCCGGACAGGAGATCGTCTGGTGAGGCTTGTTCTTGTTCTGGGTGATCAGCTCTCGCAGTCGCTGACAGCGCTACAGAAAACTGACAAAGGCAGCGACGTGGTGGTCATGGCAGAGGTGGCTGATGAGGCATCATATGTGCCACATCACCCCAAAAAGATTGCCTTCACCTTTGCTGCAATGCGCAAGTTTGCCGCCCGTCTGCGCGATGATGGTTGGACGGTTGCCTACACGCGCCTTGATGATCCTGAAAACACAGGTAGCATCACAGGCGAATTGCTCCGTCGCGTGCAAGAGTTTGACGCCGTGGGCGTCGTCTATACAGAACCGGGGGAATGGCGGCTGATCAATGCGCTGGGCGAGATGCCGATCAAGACGCACAGCCTGCCGGATCGTCGCTTCATCGCCAGCCATGACGACTTTGATACATGGGCCGAGGGTCGCAAGCAGCTCCGGATGGAGTATTTTTACCGCGAGATGCGGCGCAAAACCGGTCTGTTGATGGATGGCGACAAGCCAGAAGGCGGCAAGTGGAACTATGACCACGACAACCGCAAGCCCGCACCCGATGAGGTTCACTTTTCAGGGCCGATGCAGTTTGCGCCCGATGAGATCACACAAGATGTCTTGGACCTTGTGGCAGAGCGCTTTGGTGACAACTTTGGTGATCTTGAACCGTTCTGGTTTGCGACCGACACTGGCCAAGCCCGTCAGCATCTGGCGCATTGGCTCAAAGGTGGTTTGCCGCGTTTTGGCGATTTTCAGGATGCGATGCTGAACGATAACCGCTTTCTCTATCATGCGGTTGTCGGGCTCTACATTAACGCTGGCCTGCTTGATCCCCTTGAGGTCTGTCACGCTGTAGAGGACGCCTATCGTGCGGGGGATGTGCCGTTGAATGCTGCCGAAGGGTTCATCCGCCAGATCATTGGCTGGCGTGAGTATGTGCGTGGCATCTATTTTCGGGAAGGTCCTGACTATGTTACGCGCAACGCGTTGGGCGCCACACGCGATCTGCCGCCGGTCTATTGGGGCGGTGAGACGAAAATGAATTGCATGGCCAAGGCCGTCAGCCAAACCAAGGCAGAGGCCTATGCCCACCATATCCAGCGCCTGATGGTGACAGGCAATTTTGCCCTGCTCGCGGGGATTGATCCTGCCCAGGTCCATGAATGGTATCTGGCGGTCTATGCCGATGCCTATGAGTGGGTGGAGGCCCCCAACACAATCGGGATGAGCCAGTTTGCCGATGACGGGATCATTGCGTCAAAGCCCTATATCTCATCGGGCAACTACATTCATAAGATGTCTGACCATTGTGGGTCCTGTCGCTACAGGGTCCAGGACAAGACGGGCGAGAAGGCTTGTCCCTTCAATCTGCTCTATTGGCACTTCCTTGACCGGCACCGTGATCGTTTCTCCGGCAATCCAAGGATGGGCAATATGTATCGGGTCTGGGACCGAATGGATGAGGCGCGGCGCGAGACCGTCCTCAGCGAGGCAGACGATTTCTTGAAGCGGCTTGAGGCGGGCGAGCCAGTTTAGCGTGCGCAAAGAAAAAGGCCCGCACATGGCGGGCCCTTGGATCACCTATCAAGAATGACTTAGTTGTCGCTTTCGGTCTCTGACACCAAGGCACCGTTTGACCATTCTCCGACAGCTTCCTGGCCGCTTGCGTATGTCATCGTGCCTTCGCCCTCACGGCGTCCGCGCACAAAGTTGCCTTCGTAGACATCGCCATTGGCATAGGTTGCCACACCGCTGCCACTGATCTCGCCTTCGTTCCATTCACCGACATAACGGAAGCCATCTGGCAGTGTGATTTCACCATTGCCATGCCGCTGCCCGTTGAGGAATGCGCCGATATAGACCGTCCCATCTGCATAGGTAGCGCGGCCCAGTCCATTGCGCTGACCCTCGGCCCACTGGCCTTCGTAGGTATAGCCGTCCGGGTATGTCATCGTGCCTTGGCCGTGATGCTTGCCGTCGAGAAATTCACCCACATAAACAAGACCATTTTCAAAAGTCGCCGTTCCGGCCCCATTGATCACACCATTAACCCATTCGCCCTCATAGGTGGCGCCATTGGGGTAGGTGATCTTGCCTTCGCCGTTGGCGAGGTCCGCTGTGAAGCTGCCAGTATAGACAGAACCATCAGGATAGGTCACTTCGCCAACGCCTTCGATTTGGCCATCGACCCATTGACCGACATATGTATAGCCATCGGTTGCTGTGAAAGTGCCCGTCCCGTGACGTCGATCGTTGAGGAATTCGCCCTCATAGACGTCACCGTTGGCATACATGGACTTGCCGCTGCCTTCGCGACGCCCATCAACAAGGTTGCCTTCGTAGATGTCGCCATTGGGTTGCGTCAGTGTACCTACGCCCTGGATTTCACCGTTGACCCACGCGCCTGCGTAGACAAGACCGTCGGCCAGCGTCAGCGTGCCTGTTCCGTCGCGCTCCCCAGCCACGAGCGTGCCCTCGTAAACAGAGCCGTCAGGATAAGTGATGACACCTTCGCCCTGCTTTTGGCCGTTTTCCCACGCGCCAGCATAGGTGTAGCCACCCGGGCTGGTCATCGTGCCAATGCCATTATGCATGGCATTGCGGAACTCACCTTCGTAGACGACGCCGTTGGCGTAGGTGGCAATGCCTTGCCCGGTGATGTTGCCGTCTACCCACTCGCCCTCATAGGTGCCGCCATCGGCAAATGTGATTCGACCCGTGCCTTCCGGCTTGCCTGCAACAAAAGCGCCTTCATACACTGAGCCATCAGGAAAGACCGCTACGCCCTGACCCCGAATCTCTCCCTCGACCCATTCGCCAGTGTATTCGTAGCCATTTGGCAGGCGATAAGTGCCTGTCCCATGTTGCTTGCCATCAAGGAAAGTTCCCTCGTAGACACCACCGTCATCGTATTGTTTTGTTTCGATATCCTGCGCAAATGCAGTCGTCGCGAGCCCTGCGAAAAGGGCGGCGGCTGCCACGCTGTTCCGAATGCCAAACACGGTCATGTGTCTCTCCCAAAATGTCTCCCCGACGCAGCTTAGGAAAGGCCGGACCATGTGACAATGGTAAACGCATCACAATCCGGGTTTCAGCTTTCCACCGCGTCGCTTTCTGCTACATGCTTTGCAGGGCATTGGGACAAAACTATGACAAAACTTTTTCGCCTCACAATTGCGCAATTAAACCCCACTGTGGGGGACATTGCTGGCAACGCAGCCAAGGCGCGAGACGCGTGGCTTGCAGGCAAGAAAGCAGGCGCGGATTTGGTCGCGCTGCCCGAGATGTTTCTGGTCGGCTACCAAACACAAGACCTGATCGCCAAACCGGCGTTCGTGGCCGATGCAATGACCCAACTTGAAGCCTTGATGGCTGACTGTGCCGATGGCCCTGCATTGTCGGTTGGTGGTCCATTGGTCGAAGATGAGCGCCTTTATAACGCCTATTTCACTCTCAAGGGTGGCAAGATTGCCGCCTGCACGAAAAAGCACTTCTTGCCCAACTTTAACGTCTTTGACGAAGTGCGCTTGTTCAAAAGCGCGGATATCGGCGGGCCATATGCGGTCAACAACGGGGCACGTATCGGCAATCCGATTTGTGAAGACGCTTGGTATCCTGATGTGTGTGAAGCCATGGTCGAAAGCGGGGCCGAGATTCTGGTCGTGCCGAATGGGTCTCCCTACTTTCGGGACAAGTTCCAGATCCGCATGAACACGATGGTGTCACGGGTGATCGAGAACGATGTGCCGATGGTCTATCTCAACATGGTCGGCGGGCAGGATGACCAGATGTTTGATGGCGGATCGTTCGTGCTGAACCGGGGTGGTAAACTTGCAGCGCAGTTGCCGCTGTTTGAAGAGGCCATCGCACATCTGACGTTTGAGCTGACAGACGACGGATGGGTCGCCCATGATGCGGACAAAGCCACGCTGCCAGACAGTCATGAACAGGATTACCGCGTCATGGTCGCGGCACTCCGCGACTACATGGAAAAAACCGGCTTCCAAAAAGTGCTGTTGGGTCTGTCTGGCGGAATCGACAGTGCGATCGTGGCCGCGATTGCAACAGATGCCTTGGGCCCAGAGAACGTGCGCTGCGTGATGTTGCCGTCCGAGTATACATCACAAGCCTCACTGGATGACGCCGCCGCGGCAGCAGATGCGCTTGGCTGCCACTATGATACAGTGAGCATCGCAGGCCCACGGGCTGCGGTGACTGATGCGCTTGCACCGCTGTTCGGTGATCTGCCTGCCGATCTGACAGAGGAGAATATCCAGTCACGCATTCGCGGACTGTTACTGATGGCGCAGTCCAATAAATTTGGGGAAATGTTGCTTACGACCGGCAACAAATCCGAGGTGGCTGTTGGTTATGCTACGATTTATGGCGACATGGCGGGTGGCTATAATCCGATCAAGGACCTCTATAAGACACGTGTGTTCGATATCGCGCGCTGGCGCAACGCGCACCATCGGCCGTGGATGAAAGGGCCAGCAGGCGAGGTTATTCCTGTCGCCATTATCGACAAACCGCCCTCGGCAGAACTGCGTCCGGACCAAAAAGATGAAGACAGTTTGCCACCTTACGACATTCTCGACGGCATATTGACGATGCTGGTCGATCAGGAGGCGTCGGTCGCGGATTGCGTTGCTGCGGGCTATGACCGTCAGATCGTCAAGAAGGTCGAGCACCTGATCTACATTAGCGAGTACAAGCGCTTCCAGTCTGCCCCGGGGCCGCGATTGTCAAACCGTGCGTTCTGGCTAGACCGGCGCTATCCCATCGTGAACCGTTGGCGGGATGAAAGCTAACCCTTCGCGCGCTTCGTGGTGGTCAACATGCTTGAGAAGTGCGGCGGGCCTGATAGGCTTTGGCTATGGCAGAAAACAAAACTCAAGTCACCGACGTCAGCCCCGCTGACTTTATCGCAGAGGTAGAGCACCCCACCCGACGCGCGGATGCGCAAGTTCTTGATGCTCTGTTCCAAAAGGTGACAGGGTGGGAGCCAAAAATGTGGGGTCCAACGATTATCGGTTACGGGCAATACCACTATACCTACGACAGCGGCCGCGAAGGTGATTTTCTGGCCACTGGGTTTAGCCCCCGCAAGGCGAACCTGTCGCTTTACATCATGCCGGGCTATGAGGATTTTGGCGATCTGCTCACTCAGCTTGGCAAACACAAAAAGGGCAAGGCCTGTCTCTATATCAACAAGCTTGCCGATGTGAATCTTGATGTGCTCGAAGAGATCATCCGCGCCGGTATCGACGATCTCGCCACGCGGTGGCCGGTCAAGCCAAGCTGATTTCTTTCTCCCATAAAACTCCGGGGTGAGGGGCGGAGAATTCCGCACCGAGGGGCAGCGCCCCTTGCGCCCAAAACTGGACAAGCAGCCCGCAGCATGATCAAAGCGCCCCGAACAGGAGACGCCCCATGATCACCACCAGATTCGCCCCTTCGCCCACAGGCTGGCTGCACATCGGCAACCTGCGCGCAGCACTTTTCAACTACGCCATTGCGCGCGGTCAGGGTGGACAGTTTATCCTGCGGATTGATGACACGGATGCCGAACGCTCCAAGGACGAATACATCGCGGGCATCAAGGACGATCTGACCTGGCTGGGGATCACATGGGACCGTATTGAACATCAGTCCGCCCGCATGGAACGCTATCTTGAAGCCAAGCAAAAGCTGATCGACATGGGTCGGCTCTATGAGTGCTTTGAGACCCCGACCGAGCTGGAGCTCAAACGCAAGAAGCAGCTGAACATGGGCAAACCCCCGGTCTATGACCGCGCGGCTCTGGCGCTTTCAGACGATGAAAAGAACACGCTGCGTGCCGAACGTGGTTCGCACTGGCGCTTCTTGCTGGATCATGAGCGGATCGAATGGACCGATGGGATCATCGGTGACATCTCCATTGACGCGGCGTCTGTCAGTGATCCGGTCTTGTTCAAGAACGATGGCCAGATCCTCTACACATTGGCGTCCGTGGTTGATGATACGGAGATGGGGATCACTGACGTGGTGCGCGGGTCGGACCACGTGACAAACACGGCCACGCAAATCCAGATGATCAAGGCGTTGGGTGGGGATGTTCCACGCTTCGCGCATCACTCGTTGCTGACAGGACCTCAGGGTGAGGCCCTTTCAAAACGCCTTGGCACGCTGGCGTTGCGCGACCTGCGCAAGAACGGGATCGCGCCAGAGGCAATCCTGTCGCTCATGGCGCGGTTGGGATCGTCTGATCCTGTCGAGTTGCGGGCAAACATCGAAGAGGTCGTCGCCGGTTTTGACATCTCGAAATTCGGATCCGCCCCGACAAAGTTTGACGCCGAAGACTTGGTCCCTCTCACCGCGCGCCATTTGGCAACGCTGGACCACGGCGATGTGGCCGACACGCTGAATGCAGCGGGTGTGCCTGCTGAATTGGCCGAACCCTTCTGGGGCGTTGTCCGTGACAATATCAGCAACCTTGAGGAGGTTGCCGATTGGTGGGCCTTGTTCCGTGACGGTGCGACGCCATTGGTCGATGATGAGGACAAGGACTTCGTGGCCGAGGCCTTCGCCATGCTCCCGCCTCTGCCTTACGGTCCGGAAACGTGGTCGGACTGGACCAGCGCCGTCAAGGAGGCGACTGGCCGCAAAGGCAAAGGGCTTTTCATGCCGCTGCGCAAAGCGATCACAGGTCGCGAGCGCGGGCCGGAAATGGCAGATGTGATGCCTTTGCTGCAAAGTAAACCGTCGCTCTAGATCCAAAATCGTGCATTTTGGCAGAGGGCTCTGCGCAGGGCCAAGGGTTGCTTTTGCTTGATCAGCCTGTCTTTGTCAGCGCGTGCCACTTTGATTGAAAGGCCCGTCAGATGAGCGACGACGCCAAACCACTTCCGCAAACCCAAGCAAAATTCACCCAAGGCAGCTTGTTTCGGCATATCTCGGTGATGTCACTGACGTCATCCGTCGGGTTGATGGCGGTGTTCCTTGTCGATTTTGTCGACATGATCTTCATTGCGATGTTGGGCAAGGCTGAACTTGCGGCGGCAGTTGGCTACGCGGGTGCCGTCTTGTTTTTCACAACATCTTTCGGGATCGGCATGGCCATTGCAGCAGGTGCCGTTGTCGCCCGCGCCCTTGGTGCCGGCGAGGCCGAAGAAGCCCGCCGCCGCGCCACGAATGCCTTGATCTACGGGGTCGGTTTTGGGGCTGTCTTTGCTGCTGTTGTCTGGATGAATTTGGCGTTCTTGGTCTCTCTCTTGGGCGCAACTGATGAGACGCTGGAACTTGCTGTCCACTACTTGCAAATCATTGTTCCGTCGTTGCCGTTTCTTATGGTCGGTATGATTGGCGGGGCGATCTTGCGGGCCCATGGTGATGCGCGTCGTGCGATGATGGCGACGATATGGGGCGGATTGGTCAATGCTGTTCTGGATCCAATCCTGATCTTTGGTCTGGATCTGGAATTGACAGGGGCAGCCCTCGCCAGTATTGCGGCGCGCGTTGTCATAGCGGTCACGGCCCTCTTGCCATTGATCCGCTACTATAACGGTTTTGACAGACCGACCCCAAGAAGCGTTGCCGTTGATTTCCGTCCGATCTTTGCCATCGCGATCCCCGCGATCCTCACGCAGTTGGCCACACCTATCGGGCAGGCTTATGTCACACGGGCCATGGCGGAATACGGGGAAGAGGCGGTCGCGGGCATGGCAATCGTCGCCCGCATGACACCCGTCGGGTTTGGGATCATCTTTGCATTGTCAGGGGCGATTGGGCCGATTATCGGTCAGAATGCCGGGGCGGGGCTGAACGAACGTGTGCGCCAAAGCTTCAAAGAGGGGCTTCTCTTCACCGCGATCGTGGTTGTTGTGGTCTCGACCCTGTTTTACCTCGCCCGCCCGGGGATCGCCTATTTGTTCCAGCTTGAAGACGGGATCGCGTTGACGCTCGTCTTTCTATTCGCGGGTCCGCTTTCGCTGATGTTTTTCTTTAACGGGGTGATTTTTGTCGCCAATGCCGCGTTTAACAACCTCAACCACCCGTTCTATTCGACCATCATCAATTGGGGGCGGCATACGCTGGGAACGATCCCCTTCGTGATGGTGTTTGCAGCATGGTTCGGCGCGCCGGGTGTTTTGATTGGTCAATATGTGGGTGGAGCCGTCTTTGCCTTGATCGCGATCTGGCTGGCAAGGCGCGTGATGGCGGCCCAAGGCGGGGCGTCAGATGCCGAACCCTTCGCCCGTCAGGCGCGCCTCTTTAGCCTGTTGCACCACCGTCGCTAGGTGATCGTCAACCAGCGCCCGCTCGGCAGGCGTGAGCCGTTGATGGCGCGGGTAGACCGGTGAGGCGCGGTCATTCAAAATCGGTGCATCCCAACCGTCGGTGGTGGCAAAAAAGTGGCTCACCCCCTCTTCGCCAAACATGCGCAGATAGCCTTGCACAACGACGTCCAGATAGCTGAGCAGAATGGGATGGGCACCTTGTGGGGCGATATGCTCTGCTCGGACCTGATAGACTGCTGTGACTCGTGGATGATCGACAAGGTGGCTGACATCGTGGCGTTGATAGGCGGCCTCGCGTGCATCAAGGGCCGCCCAATCACCTTTCGGAACGCCTGCGATGACCCCATGCAACGTGGTCGATTGGTCTGCAACGACCGAGAGATATGCCACTTCTCGCAACTGCGTGCCACGCCAAACCCTGCGCCAGCCTTGCAATTGGGCCGGTGTTGGATCGGCATAGTCATGGGTCGCCAGATTAACGAGGCTGCCGTAACCAAAGAAAGATGGGTGCGTCATTCTCTGGCGCGTAGCACCTTTGCCGGCCGGGCGGCAAGGGGCCGCCAGGCAAATGCGAGCCCTGCAAGGGTTGTCGCCAGAACACCACCACCAATGATCAGGAACGCATTGGACCAGATCACGTCGTAGCCTGTATCCATGATGAAGGTGGACACAGCCCAACCGCCCAGAATACCGGCACCTAAAGCAACGGCACCGGCGCCAAGCCCAACAATGGCCGCGCGCAACGTAAAGCTCGCGATGATCCGGCTGCGCGGTGCCCCGATGGTTTTGAGGACAGCGGATTCGAATGTGCGTGCCCTTTCACCTGCTGCCGCCGCGCCGATCAGCACCAAGAACCCCGTGATCAGCGTGATCAACGCCCCATAACGTGTCGCCGCAGAGATCCCGCCCACCAGTTCGATGACCTGATCAATCGCATCTCGGATGCGGATCGCAGTGATGTTTGGGTAGGCAGTGGCAAGGTCGCGCAGGATCGCCGCCTCTGCCTGTTCTTCGGCATAAACCGTGGAAATCCAGCTATGTGGTGCGCCGGCAAGGGCCGATTGGTTCATGGCCAAAACAAAACCGATGCCCGCATCTTCCCAGCTGACTTCGCGAAAGCTGGTCACTTCGGCCGTAATGTCCCGGCCAAGCACGTTCACTGTCATCATATCGCCCAGTTGCAGGCCCATCTCTGCGGCTTCTTCAGCAGAGAAACTGATCTGCGGCGGGCCTGCGTAATCGGCTTCCCACCACGTGCCATCTGTCACAACGGTGCCTTCGGGCTGGGCATCAGCATAGGTGATCCCGCGGTCGCCTTGGGTCACCCAATGGCCATTCGTGACGTCCTCTGCGGGTTGTCCATTGATCTGGGTGATAATGCCGCGCAGCATCGGGGCTGTATCCACACGCGACACCGCACTGTCACTTGCCAGACGCTCTTGAAATCCATCAATTTGGTCAGGCTGAATATCCACAAAGAAATAGCTTGGCGCGACCTCTGGCAGATCATCGGCAAATGCGCTGCGCAGGTTGCCGTCGATCTGACCGACCGTCGCCAAAACGGTCAAACCAAGGCCCAATGACAGAACCACGGAAGTTGTCTCGCCCCCTCGCGCGCCAATGGCACCAAAAGCGAGGCGGAGTGCAGGGCGCCCCCGTGTCGGCTTGCGGAACCGCCGCGCGATCCAACGGATCAACACAGCCGCCAGGATCAACAGCACTAGCGCCCCGGCAATCCCTCCGGCGGTCCAAAGCGTCAGATAGACCGTCCCGGAAAACCAGCTTGCTGCACCAATCAAAGCGGCAACAAGCGCTATGATGGCCACCAGATAGCGCGTTGCAGGCAGACCGCGCGTTGCCCCGAACGCATCGCGAAACAGGGTTGCAGCACGGATATCTTCGGTCTGGGCCAGTGGCCAAAGTGTAAAGATCATTGCCGCCAAGAGCCCATAGACGGCTGCCTCAAACAGCGGGGCAGGGTAGACTGCAAAGACCGCAGGGATCGGCAGGCGCGCTTCAATGATCGGGGCAAAAAGAACGGGAAGGGCAGCCCCAAGGATTAGTCCCAGTGCAATGCCCAGAAGGGTCAGAACGCCGACCTGAATGAAGTAGGTTTGAAAGATCGTGGCGCGCGTGGCCCCAAGCGTTTTCAAAGTCGCGATCACGCCTGTTTTGCCTGCCAGATAGGCGCGGACTGCGGCGGATACACCAACGCCACCAACAGCCAAACCAGATAGGCCGACAAGGATCAGGAACGCCCCGATCCGGTCCACAAACTGCGCAACGCCGCCTGCGCCGCGCCTGCTGTCGCGCCAGCGCAAACCGCTGTCACGGAACTGCGCCTCGGCGCTTTGTTCAAGCGCTTCAAGGTTCGCCCCAGCCGGCAGATCAAGGCGGTATTGCGTGGAAAAAAGCGTGCCTTCAGATATCAATCCCGAATTGGCGAGGTCCTCGGTCAGGACAATTGTCCGGGGTCCAAGGCCAAACCCGCCCGCCGAATTATCGGGATAGCGTTCGAGGATGGCGCGCAGCGTAAAGGTTTGCTCGCCCAAGCGGAAACTGTCACCTGCCACCAGACCAAGCCGGTCCGCCAGCACCCGCTCCATCACACCGCCAAAATCGGCAAGAGCCTGATCAAGCGGCATCTCGGGCGACAATTGAACTGCACCGATCAAAGGATAAAGGTCATCGACAGCGCGGACCTGAGTCAAGCCGCGCTCAGTTGTTTCGCCACGATCAACGACAACCATGGATCGGAAATCGACCGTTTCCGAGACTTGATCCGAGATCTCATCAAGCCAGACGCGCTCAGCGTCGCGGGCAAAACGGTATGTAAACTCGACCTCTGCGTCGCCGCCCAACAGGGCCGCCCCATCGCGTGTCAATCCTGCCTCAATACTTGTGCGTACAGTGCCAACAGCCGCAATCGCGGCCACACCCAAAGCAAGACAGGCAAGAAAAACCCGAAAGCCGCGCAATCCCCCGCGCAATTCACGAAAGGCAAATCTGGATGCGGTCCGCAGGCTCATTCTGCAGCCTTTGCGATTGGTGCATCGATGCGCCCATCACGCAGACGTACGACGCGGTCACAACGGTTTGCCAATTCATGCGAGTGCGTCACCATGATCAGCGTCGCCCCATGGCGGTCACGTAGATCAAAGAGCAGGTCCATGATGGCTTGCCCATTCGTCTCATCAAGGTTGCCAGTCGGTTCATCCGCCAGCAACAAGCGTGGGCGCGGGGCAGAGGCGCGCGCAAGGGCGACGCGCTGCTGCTCTCCCCCTGACATCTGGCTGGGGTAGTGATCAATGCGGTCGGCCAAACCAACAGCCTTGAGCTCTGCTTCGGCGCGGTCGAATGCATCGGGCGCGCCGGCAAGTTCCAGCGGGGTTGCCACGTTCTCAAGCGCGGTCATTGTCGGGATCAGGTGGAAAGACTGAAAGACCACCCCCATATTATCCCTACGAAAGAGGGCAAGCTGGTCCTCGTTCATCGCGGTTAGTTCCTGCCCCAGCGCAGTGATGGTGCCCGATGTCGCCTGTTCCAGCCCGCCCATCAACATCAGGAGAGACGACTTGCCAGACCCGCTTGGCCCGATCAGCCCCAATGTTTCGCCCGGCTCTACATCCAGTGAGATGTCGTGCAAGATATCAACGCGGCCTGCGTTACCGTCGAGCGAAAGATTGGCATTCGTGATTGAAAGGACAGGTGCTGTCATAGGGTGGGCCTTTGAACGGATCAGTTCAGTTGCATATGGGGTTGTTTCGGGCAGTGCCAAGCTTGGTGGTGTGCTTTTGCTATCTTCTACGCCCCTTTGGGCCGAAGAGATCACGATTGCTGCCTTGGGTGACAGTTTGACCGCAGGTTACGGCCTGCCGCAGGCCGATGGATTTGTCCCGACCTTGCAAGAATGGCTTGAGGAGCAGGGCGCCGACGTCACGATCATGAATGCAGGCGTGTCGGGGGATACGACGGCTGGCGGGCTTTCGAGGGTCGGTTGGACGCTGTCCCCAGACGTAGACGCCATGATTGTTGCACTGGGCGGGAATGACTATCTGCGGGGCATTGATCCTGCGGTGAGCAAGGCAAACCTTGACGGTATCTTGGCGCAGGGGCAGGCCGCCGGGATCGAGATATTGCTCGTGGGCTTGTCTGTCGGTGCGAACTACGGCCTCAACTACAAGCAGGACTTTGAGGGCATGTATGTCGAACTCGCCGATAAATATGACGTGCCGCTCTATCCCGATTTTGCCGCCGGCTTGCGCGCCGTGGCAGGCATGGGGGAAGGCATGAGTGAATTTCTGCAAGCCGACGGCATACATCCCAACAAAGACGGGGTGGACGTGATTGTCGCTGCAATGGGCCCGACCGTATTGGATCTGATCGCGGCGGTTGAGTAGCCTATGCCCGGGCGGTTCTTTCTGACCGAGGACGTAGCAGGTCTGGGTGACCCGCCGCGGTGGAATATCGCTCCGGGCCAAGACGTCATAGCGCTCACGCAAGAGGGGCCGCTGCACATGCGGTGGGGGCTTATTCCAAGTGGCCGGGTCAATGCGCGCGGGCGTCCGGTGATGGAAACCCTGATCAACGCGCGCTCCGAAACTGTCTTTGACAAATCGGCCTTTGTCGATGTGAAGCGGGCCGTCGTTCCGGCATCCGGCTGGTATGAGTGGACCGGTGAAACACGGCGTAAACAGCCTTGGCGCATTACGCGCAAAGATGGCGGGCTGCTGTATTTTGCCGCAATTTACGACGTTTGGACGGCGCCGGGTGGTGCTTTGGTGCCGCAGGTTGCCACGATCACTTGCCCACCATCGGCGGATGTCCGCGATATTCATCACCGGATGGGTGTGATCTTGGAACAAGAGCTTATTCCGCAGTGGTTTCGCGCGACGGCTGATGCGGCTAAGGATATGCTGCGTCCCTTCCCCGAGGGGCGGTTGAAGGTCGAGAAAGCGGATGATGTGGACTGGGGCCGTGCATAAGCCTAGGCTGATGAGGGTATGAACCAACCTTAAGGGAGACCACAATGTCAGTTGC
>CAYLMZ010000063.1:0-13979 GCA_964385035.1 uncultured Loktanella sp. | reverse complement strand
TTGCGATCAAGACGGCGGTCACCCATTGGCGCAGCCTCAAACCCCATTGCATGGGTACGCTCATCTGGCAATTGAACGACACCTGGCCGGTCTGTTCCTGGGCATCGCTGGATCACGGCGGCGACTGGAAACTGCTCCATCATATGGCCAAGGATTTCTACGCGCCGGTTCTGATCACGGCCGTGCCGGATGGCGACAAAATCCGTCTGCGCGGTGTGAATGATGGGCCTCCATGTGACGCGACGGTCGATGTCTTCGCGGTCGCGATGGACGGCAACCAACGGGCGCTCGGGCGGACATCGGTGCCGCTTGGCAGCGATGCGACAGAAGTCTTCGCACTCGCCGCCAGCGATCTGGGTGCGCAAGAGATGCTCTACTTCAGCTGGACGACGAACGACGGACAAAGCGGCGCGGATCACTTCGCACCAAACCCCTATAAATCCTATGATTTACAAGCCTCTGGGCTCGCGATGGGCCAAGATGGCAACAGCCTGACGCTCACATCCCAGAGCCTCGGGCTCTACGTCGCGGTCGAGGCTGATGTGCCCGGCAGGTTCAGCGACAACGCGTTCACGCTGTTGCCTGGACAGACCAAAACGATCCACTTCACGCCCGCTGACAGCGGTGCTGCACCCAACTTCACCTTGCGCGATCTGCACAGCGCGACCTACGCCTGACGAAAGGATACGACATGCCCCGCATTTCCTATCAACTCTATTGCTCACGCAACTTCCCGCCCACGGGCGACACGCTCAAGATGCTGGGTACGGCGGGCTATAAAGAGGTCGAAGGCTACCGCGGCTTGCTTGACGATGTTGAGGGGCTCAAAGCCGCCCTCGACGCCTCTGGCCTGCGCATGACCAGTTGCCACGTCGGGCCCGACATGATCGCGAGCGACCCACAAGGCGTCCTGGCTTTGGTGAAATCATTCGGCATCGAAAAGGTCTTTGGCCCTTACATGACCCCTGACGAACGGCCGACCGACAGCGATGGCTGGCGCGCCTTTGCCAAAGGGTTCGCAGAAAGCTGTAAGCCGCTGCAAGACGCAGGCGTGATCTGCGGCTGGCACAACCACGACTTCGAATTCGTGCCAACACCGCAAGGGGATCTTCCCAATGACCTGATCGCAGATGCATCAGACGACATGCGGTTGGAGCTTGATCTCGGCTGGGTCAAACGCGCCGGTCTCGATCCGGTGGCGACCATCAATAAGTATGGCTCAAAGATCACTACAGCCCATATCAAGGACATCGCCCCCGCTGGTGAATGCGCGGACGAAGACGGTTGGGCCGATGTCGGACACGGTGTGATGGACTGGCCTGCGATCCACGCGGCTTTGCAGTCACACGGCGTCGACCACTACATCGTTGAGCATGACAACCCCAGTGATGACAAACGCTTCGCCACGCGCAGCTTTGCTGCCATCAATGCGCTTTAGGATTTGACCATGACACAACTCGGCGTCGGCATCATCGGATGCGGAAACATCTCGACCTCTTATCTGCGGCTGGCCCCGCTCTTCAAATCGCTCAAACCGGTCGCTGTGGCTGATATTAACATGGACGCGGCACACCAACGGGCCGAGGAATACGGTGTGCGGGCAGAAACGGTCGATGACCTGCTCAAGGCCCCGGATGTGGACGTGATCGTGAACCTCACGATCCCGGAAGTGCATTTTACGGTGACCAAACAAATCCTGCAGGCGGGTAAACACGCCTATTCCGAAAAGCCGCTGGTGCTGACTTTGGCCGAAGGGGAAGAGCTGCGCGAACTCGCGGCTACCAAGGGTCTCGCTATTGGATCAGCCCCTGATACATTTCTGGGCGGCGCCCACCAACAGGCGCGCGCCATTCTGGACGAAGACCGGATTGGCAACGTCATTGGCGGCACCTGCCATGTGATGGGCCATGGCATGGAAGCCTGGCATCCCAATCCAGACTTCTTCTTTCAGCCGGGTGCAGGCCCCGTCCTCGATATCGGGCCATATTACGTCACGAACCTGATCCAGCTGCTGGGCCCCGTGAAATCGGTTGTATCCCTTGCCACCGCAACCTTCGCCACGCGCACCATCGGCAATGGCGCGCGGATGGGTGAAACAGTGCCCGTTGATACGCCCACAAATATCCACGCGCTGCTGGAATTTGCGAATGGTGCGACCATCACGATGGGCACCAGCTGGGACGTCTGGGCACACCGCCACGCCAATATGGAGCTTTACGGCGAAACAGGGTCACTCTTTGTGCCAGACCCCAATTTCTTTGGGGGCGCATTGGAGATCAGCGGCGAAAGCAAAGAGATCAGCACCGTCGATGCATGGGACCACCCGTTTGGTGTTGCAAACGAGGATGAGCGAGCGAACTACCGCTGCGCTGGCCTCGCCGACATGGCCGCAGCTATCAGCGAGGGGCGCGTGCACCGATGCAACATCGACCTCGCGGTACATGCGGT
This sequence comes from uncultured Loktanella sp., assembly GCA_964385035.1. Taxonomy (GTDB): domain Bacteria; phylum Pseudomonadota; class Alphaproteobacteria; order Rhodobacterales; family Rhodobacteraceae; genus Yoonia. Next base: position 11,531 of record CAYLMZ010000063.1, on the reverse strand, counting down.
CGATGTCATGACAAGCATCCTCAAATCAGGGGAAGAGCGGCGTTTCGTCGACATGACAACGACCTGCGAACGGCCGGCCGCCTTGTCACCGGCAGAGGCTCATGCACTCCTCGCCTAATCTTCTCATGTTCAAAAATACCTCGGGGGAATTGCCCAAAGGGCAAGGGGGCAGCGCCCCCTAAAGCCCCGCCTCTTGCGCGATCTGGGCCTTTGATTTGCGTGCCCGTTCGGTGGCCGATTTCAACTGACCGCAAGCGGCCATGATATCCTCACCACGCGGTGTGCGGATGGGCGAGGCATAGCCTGCCTTATAAATGATATCAGCAAACCTGCGGATACGGTTGTTTGAGGACCGCTTGTAAGGTGCGCCGGGCCATTCATTGAAGGGGATCAAGTTGATCTTGGCAGGAATCCCTTCAATCAGTCTGATCAGACGGTGGGCATCCTCATCGGTGTCATTCACCCCATCCAGCATCACATACTCAAAGGTGATCCGCTCGGAATTCGACACCTTGGGGTAGTCGCGCAATGCATCCAGCAGTTCAGCAATATTCCAACGCTTGTTGATCGGGACCAGCTTGTCACGGACCTCATCGGTGGTGGCGTGGAACGAGATGGCGAGCTGACACCCGATCTCTTCCGCGGTGCGCGCAATCTCGGGCACAACGCCTGAGGTCGAGAGTGTGATGCGCCTGCGCGAGAGCGAAATCCCCTCGCTGTCCATCGCGATCTTCATCGCGTCGCGGACATTCTCGAAGTTGTAAAGCGGCTCGCCCATCCCCATCAGGACGATGTTGGACAAAAGGCGCGTTTCATCCTTGGGGGCACCGCGCTCCGGCCACTCACCAAGGTCATCGCGGGCGACCATGATCTGACCCACGATCTCGGCCGTGGTCAAATTGCGGACCAGCTTTTGCGTGCCGGTATGGCAGAAGGAACAGGTCAAGGTGCACCCGACCTGAGATGAAATGCAAAGCGTGCCGCGATCCGTTTCAGGGATGTAGACGACCTCAACTTCATGACCGCCAGCAATCCGAACTAGGTACTTGCGGGTGCCATCACCCGAGACCTGGCGGGTCACGACCTCAGGCAAATCAATCACAAAGTTCTCAGAGAGTTTCGCGCGGTAGTCTTTGGCCAGATTGGTCATCTGGTCAAAGTCGCGCACACCCCAATAGTAAATCCACTGCCAGATTTGGCCCACGCGCATCTTGGCCTGTTTTTCCGGGGTGCCCATGGCGATCAAGGCATCACGCATCGCGTCACGCGACAGACCAATGAAGTTCGTCGGGCCATCCGGCAGTTTGCGCGGAATGGTCAGCACGTCTTGCGTGATCGGGGCCTTGGCGTCCATGGGGTGTCTCGTAGATGAAGGAATATGACAGGCATATAGGACAAAGCGGCGGCCTTCTCAAGAAAGCCGCCGCTTTGCGCTGTGGGTTGTGTTGTATTTAGCTGCTGCAGCGGCGTCCGGCTTCGTCAACTGCCGCGGTAAAGCCAAGCAAGCTGAACGTATCTTGGGTTTGGGTGCCGCGACCGGACACGGCCGTCACGACGGCATTCGCGCCGCGCTTCATCGCTTCGACAAAGCGGGCATCGTCCTCGGGCGTTGCGGGCCATGCGGTTTCGCCTTCGGTGAACATCTCATAAGTGGTGTCGCCGATCTGGACGCTCACGGTCGAGCCTTCGCGGAACGGATAGCCGCCGGTGAACATGACCTGGCCATTCACATTCTCAGAGGGGCGGTAAAACACGATCAGGCGGATATCACCGCGGCGGACCTCTACGACGTTGCCATCGCGTGTGTTCACCGTCTCTTTCGGGGCGGAAACGGCCCAGCACTCATCGGGATTGCTTTCAACGAAAACGCTCCAGTCTGTTTCGGCTGCAACACGATTGTTGCTGTCTTCCTGCGCCCATGCGGCGCCGCCTGCCAAAAGGGCCGCGCCCAATGCGAAAATACGCGAAGTTTTGAAAATCATACTACAGCCTCCAAGCTGTCCTTGCCTCTGGAACCCTGCGCCTGTCGCGGTGCATCTTTTGCGCAGCTTTTCGACTGGCAGGGCATTGTTCAACTCGATAGCCTAGAGCATAGCAAAATTCCGCTCGGCGGGGGAAGCCCCAGTGTGGTACCGGTGATGCTCTGGTATCGCTATCGGCGCACTAACCTATCCCGCCCGAGTTTCCAAGAAGGCAAGACATGTCAAAACCGGTTGATTTCGTAGAGGTTTGGCGCGGCGATTTGATGGAATGCGTCCATCAGGGTCACGCAGTTGTGTGTGATGAGCGGGGCGAAATCATCGAAAGCTGGGGTGATCCCAGCGCGTTGATCTACCCGCGCTCGTCTTGCAAAATGATCCAAGCGTTGCCTTTGCTGGAAAGCGGGGCGGGCAAAAACCTCACCTCAGAACAGCTTGCTTTGGCCTGTGCCTCTCATAATGGCGCTGAGATTCACACCTCTCGCGTCAAAGCTTGGCTCGCTGACTTGGGTTTGGCAGACGACGATTTCCGCTGCGGCCCGCAAATGCCAGATGACCGCGACGCCCGTGAAGGCATCATCCGCGCCCATGATCATCCTTGTCAGGTCCATAACAATTGCTCTGGCAAACACGCAGGTTTCCTGACCCTGTCCAAACATCTCGGCGCAGGCGCTGAGTATCACGAGGTGGACCACCCCGTGCAGCAAGCCGCGAAAGCAGCATTTGAAGAGGTAACAGGTGAGACCAGCCCGACTTTCGGGATAGATGGATGCTCTGCCCCCAATCATGCTTGCACGGTCCACGGACTTGCGCGGGCGATGGCGTTTTTTGCCTCCGCGCATGCTGGCAGCGACACGCGCAGTCAGGCGGCAACATTACTGGCAAATGCTATGATGACCCACCCCGATCTGGTCGCTGGCGAAGGGCGCGCCTGTACCAATCTGATGCGCGCGATGGACCATAAGGTCGCGATCAAGACAGGGGCAGAGGGCGTTTTCACCGCCATCATCCCGGAAAAGAAAATCGGTGTGGCACTCAAGATCACGGACGGCGCCACACGCGCAAGCAACGCCGCCATTGCCGCGATCCTTGTCAAACTCGGTGTGCTTGAGGCCGATCACCCGATGACACAGGCGCATATGTATGCCCCGCTCGTGAACCGCCGCGGTATCAATGCCGCCCAAATCCGTCCTGCCGCTGCATTGCTGGCCTGACAATAAGCCAAGGAATCCCATGACTTTCACACTCGCCACATGGAACATCAACTCAGTCCGCCTGCGGGCCGAGATCGTCGCAAAGCTTATGACCGAAGAGGCACCCGATGTCCTTTGCCTGCAAGAGTGCAAAAGTCCGGTCGATAAAATCCCGGTCGAGGTGTTTGAGGCGCTGGGCTACACGCACATGGTGGCCCGAGGGCAAAAGGGTTACAACGGCGTCGCAATTTTTTCCAAGATTCCCATGGTTGAGGCAGGCGCGGAAGATTTTGCAGGCCTCGGTCATGCGCGCCATATCGCGGGACGGTTGGAAAACGGCGTGACGGTCCACAACCACTACGTGCCCGCAGGGGGCGACGTCGCTGATCGCACCGTGAACGAGAAATTTGGCCAGAAGCTCGATTATCTGACTGACATGCGGGATGCGTTTCATGCGTCGAAGCCTCAGAAATCCATTCTTGTAGGCGATCTGAACATTGCCCCGCGAGAAGACGATGTGTGGGATCACAAGAAACTACTGAAAGTCGTCAGCCATACACCCATCGAAGTCGAACACCTTGCCGATGTGATGGATGCAGGTGACTGGTCTGACGTCACCCGTAACGACATCCCTGACGGTTTGCTCTACAGTTGGTGGTCCTATCGGGCCAAGGATTGGGACGCAGCTGACAAAGGCCGCAGGCTCGATCACATCTGGGCCACGCCGGATATCAAGAACGCGGCCCATGGATCAAGGGTGCTGCGGGCTGCGCGCGGTTGGGACAAGCCCAGCGACCACGCGCCGGTTTTTGCAACCTTTGATCTTTAGGAGCTTGCCATGACCAAAACGATGAAGGCACTCGTCCAACTGGGCGAAGGCTATGCAGGCACCCAGACAGGTCCGCAGATTGAAGACCTGACACCATTCCTTGAAGAAAAGACAATTCCGGTGCCAGAGGTCGGCAAAGGCCAAGCCCTGATCAAGGTCCACCTCGCGGCGGTGAACCCGTCCGACATTCATTTTATCAAAGGGGAATACGGCCAACCACGCGTCAAGGGCGTGCCCGCCGGGTTCGAGGCCGTGGGCGAAGTCGTCGCAGGCGATACCCCTCTTTTGGGGCAACGGGCCAGTTTCTTTGCAACAGCATCGGGGGCATGGGCAGAATATGCGCTGACAGATGCCGCAAACCTTGTCCCGTGCCGTCCGGACCTGCCGGCGGTCGCGGCGGCGGGGCAACTGGTCAATCCATTGACCGCCATCGCGATGTTCGATCTGGTGAAAGAGGCGCGGGCAGAAAGTTTCGTACTGAATGCCGCTGGATCTCAGCTTGGGAAATACCTGATCGGTCTGGGCAAGGACAACGGGATCGCACCCATCGCCATCGTGCGGCGTGCTGATCAGGTGGCGCCCCTTAAGGAATTGGGTGCGGAAAAGGTGATTGTCTCCACGGAACCGGACGCGCTTGATCAAGCCAAACAAACTTTCCGCAATCTGAACCCAGCGGTCCTACTTGATGCGGTGGGCGATCAATTCACGGCCGACCTGTTCTTTGCGATGCCACGCCACTCTGTTTGGGTGAACTACGGAAAGCTTGCCACCGACGCCCCCAGACTGACTGAACTGGGTCAGTTGATCTTTATGAACAAGCGGATTGAAGGGTTCTGGCTGACCCGCTGGATGAAGCAGGTCGGCGCGGACCGAGTGCGCGCCGGATTTGTCGAAATTCAGGAACGCTTCGTGCAAGGCCATTGGACCACGGACGTGTCGGAAATTGTGCCGCTGTCAAAGGCCATGGCACGTTTGCCAGCGGCACTGGCACTTCCTGATGGAAAAGTCTTCATCGATCCCCGAAGCTGAAGGTGACACAAAAAGTGTTTGCACCCGTCCTTCAAATACGACAGGTGCACCGCGATTTGTTGAAAAACAGACTTATGGTTGCTAACTTGAGATTAAGCCCTGCGCCGGGGCCATGACGGCGCGCATTAAGGAGGACAATGAACTGTCTCTTTCTTCGACGGCTGATGTCTCAGCTCATGACGGGGCCCATGCGATGAGTGCTCCACAAACCGCAACCAGCGAAAGCCTGCTTGCGGCTATCTTGAAATCACTGGACGACGACAAGGGCGAAGACATCGTGCAGATCAATCTGCGCGGTCGCTCCGAGATGGGTGACTATATGGTCATTGCGTCCGGACGTTCGACCCGTCAGGTAACAGCGATGGCCGAAAAACTTGCCGATAAGCTGAAACAGGATTTCGGCGTGATCTCCAAGATCGAGGGCAAGGATGCCGGCGATTGGGTGCTGATCGATACAGGCGATGTGATCGTGCATATCTTCCGCCCGGAAGTGCGCGAGTTCTATCAGCTTGAAAAGATGTGGCAGCCCGGGGTTGCGGCAGCGCGCTGATGCGCGTGCAAATTTGCGCGGTGGGCCGACTTCGCAAGGGCCCCGAGCGTGACCTTTATGACGACTATCTGACCCGCTTTGACCGGACGGGGCGCGCGCTGGCCCTTGGGCCTGCGCAGCTTAACGAGGTTGAGGACAAAAAGGGTGGCGGTATGCCCGCCGAGGCGCAGTTGCTGGAGCGCGCTATTCCTGACGGGGCGTTGATCTGCACGATGGATGAACGTGGCAAAGTAATGTCGTCCCCTGATTTTGCACAGCTTCTCGCCCGTTGGCGCGATCAAGGCCGTCAGGATGTGGCCTTTGTCATTGGCGGTGCTGACGGGATCGATCCCAGCTTGCGGGCCAAGGCCGACGCCTCTTTAAGTTTCGGCAAGATGGTCTGGCCGCATATGCTTGTGCGCGTGATGTTGGCCGAGCAGCTTTACCGTGCCGCCTCGATCCTGTCGAACGGGCCTTATCATCGGGCGTAATTCCGCCTCCGGCGGGAGTTTTTGGCCAAGATGAAGACGGAGCCTGGTTCCCCTTATCCCGGTGCTGCGCTAGACATGGGCCAATCACAAAAGAGAGCGGATCAATGGCGACACCAAAACCTGTTGTGCTTTGTATTCTTGACGGCTGGGGCCTGAGGGATGAGAGCGAGGGCAACGCCCCCAAACTTGCCCACACCCCCAACTTTGACCGCATCATGCAGGGGCCGCACGCCAAGCTTTTGACCCATGGCAATGATGCAGGTTTGCCCACGGGGCAAATGGGGAATTCCGAAGTCGGACATACCAACATCGGTGCCGGCCGCGTGGTGGCGATGGACCTTGGTCAGATCGAGATGGCAATCGAAGACGGCAGCTTTTTCGAGGCCGAGGCTTTGCGGGCTTTCATATCCAAGATGAAAAAGAGCGGCGGGACAGCGCATCTGATGGGCGTGATCTCTGACGGGGGTGTGCATGGCCATGTGGACCACATCTTGGCCGCGGCCAAAGCATTGGATGATGCGGGCGTGCCCATTGTGCTTCACGCGATCACCGATGGGCGCGATGTCGCACCATCCTCTGCCAAGACGTTTTTGGCACCGCTTTTGGAGGCACTGCCTGCGTCAGTGACCATCGGCACTGTGATTGGCCGCTATTTCGCCATGGACCGTGACAACCGCTGGGAGCGGGTCGAGACCGCCTATGATGCGATGATCCTTGGCAAAGGTGTACAGGCTGACACACCGATGGCTGCGATTGAGGCGGCTTACGAGGATGGCAAAACGGACGAGTTTGTCCCGTCCACCGTCATTGCCGACTACGCAGGCTTCAAAGCAGGCGATGGATTCTTTTGCCTCAATTTCCGCTCGGATCGTGCGCGCGAAATTCTTGCGGCCATTGCCGATCCTGATTTTGACGGGTTTGAGCGCGCGCAGGTGCATGCTGCGGCGCTGCTTGGCATGGTGACCTATTCTGACCGGCATGATGCGTGGTTCGACACGGTCTTTCCCAAGCGCGATATCCAGAACACCCTAGGCGCTTGGGTCGCCAAACACGGGCTGCGCCAGTTCCGTCTGGCCGAAACCGAGAAGTATCCCCATGTCACGTTCTTTCTGAACGGCGGGATCGAAACACCTGCCGAGGACGAAGACCGCTACATGCCCAAGTCCCCCAAGGTCGCGACCTATGACCTCCAGCCAGAGATGTCTTCGGCGGAAGTGACCGAGAAATTCGTTTGGGCGATAGAGCAGGGTTATGACCTGATCGTCACCAACTACGCCAATCCTGATATGGTTGGGCATACGGGCGATCTTGATGCGGCGATCAAAGCCTGTGAGGCGGTCGATCAGGGCCTGGGGTCCGTGTTGGACGCGCTCGAGACGGCTGGCGGTGCCATGGTCCTGACCGCCGATCACGGGAATTGCGAGACGATGATCGACCCTGACACAGGTGGCCCGCATACGGCCCATACGTTGAACCCTGTGCCAGTTGCATTGGTTGGCGGGCCCGATGCCGCCCGATTGCGCGATGGACGTTTGGCTGACTTGGCGCCGACAGTTCTGGATCTGATGGGGCTTGAGTTGCCCCCAGAAATGACCGGACGGAGCCTGATCACACAATGATCCGCATCGCCGCACTCTTGACGGCTCTTGCTTCTGGCGCTCATGCCCAAAGCCTGGCGGAGACGGCTCTGGCCGAGCTTTCAGATGCGCAAGCCCAACTCTCAGATGCTGCAACAGCGCCTGACAGGATCGCAGCACTGACCAAAACGCTGAAAGCCTTTGAAAGCAGCCTGTCCGCGATGCGCGCGGCAGAGCGGGATGTCGCCGGACAAGAGGCAGCGCTGGCCCTGCAACGTGCGGCGGAAGAAGAGCGGATCGCCAATCTCGCAGCGGCCCTATCGACCATCAGCCGGACACCACAAGCCGCACAACGCGCCTATCCTGGCGGACCCGTGGATACGGTCCGGGCGGGTATGCTCTTGGCAGGGGTGACGCCAGCCATTCAGGCAGAACTGGCGGAGGTGACGGAACTTTTGGCAGCACAAGCCCGCGTCCGGCAAGAGCAGGCAGAGGTCACGACCGCCTTGCAAGAGGCCCGTGACGGGATCGTCGCGGCGCGCGATGCGCTGGCCAATGCCGTGGGCGAGGGGGCCGAACTGCCCCTACGCTTCGTCGATGACCCAGTCCAATCGACGCTGCTTGCGGCTGGGGCGGAAAGCCTTGGCGTGTTTGTCAGTGAGCTTGCCGCGACCCGCCCTGACCCGGAAGAGATGCTTGGCGCAGCGGGCAACTTGCCACTGCCCGTCAGTGGTTTGATCTTGCCTGATGACGGCAGCGGCAGGCCCGGCGTGCGGATAGCGACCAGTCCGCGTGCGCTAGTCACAACGCCGGTCACGGCCACCGTTCTGTTTCAGGGGCCGCTTCTGGACTACGGCAATGTGGTCATCCTGGAACCCGCGCCGGATGTGCTGTTTGTCTTTGCAGGGCTGAACGAGGTCTTCGCCCAAACCGGCCAAATTGTCACCGCAGAGACGCCGATCGGCCTGATGCCCGATGATCAGGGCTATGATGACGGGATTTTGACCGAAAATCTGGGGCTAGAGACGGGTCAACGGGCGCAAGCGCTTTATCTTGAAGTAAGGGAAGGGCAGACTGCGGTTCAAACCGACGCTTGGTTTGCGCTGGAATAGGTAAGGAAGACGCATGAGAAAGACGCTATTGGCCGCAGCAGGCGGTGCCGTATTGGGGCTATTCGCAACAAGCCAGATCGCAGGGCCATTGGTTGCACAGGAAAACGCCTCGAACGCGAGCGTCTACGAGCAGCTTGATCTTTTCGGGGATATTTTTGAGCGTATTCGGTCCAGCTATGTCGAAGAAGTCGATGACGCCCAACTGATTGAGGCCGCGATTGACGGGATGCTCCGCTCGCTCGATCCGCACTCCAGCTACCTTTCTCCTGATGATGCACAGCGCATGCGGGTCAGCACATCCGGTGAATTTGGCGGGCTCGGCATTGAAGTCACCCAGGAAGAAGGCTGGGTGAAGGTTGTGGCCCCGATGGATGGTACGCCTGCTGACGCGGCCGGTATCCTCGCAGGCGACTTCATTACGGCGGTCGATGGCGAAAGCGTCCTTGGCCTGACCTTGGATGAAGCGGTGCAGATGATGCGTGGTCCCGTCGGGGCCGAGATCATCGTCACCATCGTGCGCGAGGGAGAGGCCGAACCTTTCGATGTTTCCATCATTCGCGATACCATCAAATTGACCGCCGTGCGCAGCCGCACCGAAGGTAAAGCGGTGGTGCTGCGTGTGACGACTTTCAACGAACAGACTTTCCCGAACCTGCGCGATGGCATCGCTGATCAGGTCGAAGAGGCCGGCGGCTGGGACAATGTGGATGGCATCATCCTCGATCTGCGCAACAACCCCGGCGGGCTTCTCAGCCAGGCGGTCTATGTCTCTGACGCGTTCCTTGAAGCAGGTGAGATCGTCTCAACCCGCGGACGCCTGTCCAGCAGTGGTGACCGCTTCAACGCGACCCCCGGTGACTTGGCCGAGGGCAAGCCTGTCGTGGTGCTGATCAACGGTGGTTCGGCCTCCGCGTCGGAAATCGTGGCCGGCGCGCTGCAAGACCACCGCCGCGCGATTGTCGTGGGCACCAATTCCTTCGGTAAGGGCTCAGTCCAGACGGTCATCCCACTCGATGATGACGGGGCAATGCGCCTCACGACGGCGCGCTACTACACACCATCTGGCCGTTCCATTCAGGCACTGGGCATTTCGCCAGACATCATCGTGGAACAACCGCGCCCGACCGAGGAAACAGCCGAGGAAGAGGAAGAGCGCCAGCAGCGCTCCGAGGCTGGCCTGCGCGGATCCTTGGAAAACGACAGCCTGTCCGAGGATGAGCTGAACCTGATCGAGGAGGAACGCGCACGGGCCGAGGCCACCGCAGAGTTGCGTGAGCAGGATTATCAGCTGGCCTACGCGATCGACATCCTCAAAGGGCTGAACGCACTGGGACCCTTGGCAGGCGATCAATAGGGTTTCATTGCAAGTCTGCAAGCAAGAACGCCGCGCCTTGAACGCGGCGTTTTTTGTTAGGCCTTCACCCGCTCAGACTTGGGATCATAGAATGGCTTCAACTGCGCCTCGGCCTTCACGCGGGTGCCCATGACATCGATCTCATAGGTGCTCGAGAGCATCTCCTCGACGCTTTCGCCTTTGCAGGGGACATAACCCATCCCGATCGCCGCTCCCAAAGTGTGACCATAGCCGCCTGACGACAGATAACCCACAACCTCACCATCCCGGACCACAGGTTCGTTGTGATAAAGCAGCGGCTCCGGATCGGTCAGCTTGAACTGGACAAGGCGCTGGGCCAGTCCCTCTTCGCGTTTCCGCAATACCGCGTCGCGGCCCATGAAGGCAGGCTTGTCCCGCTTGACCGCAAAGCCCAGGCCCGCTTCTAACACGTGATCTTCGGCGGTAATGTCATGGCCGAAGTGGCGGAAACCTTTCTCCATCCGGGCGGCATCCATCATATGCATCCCACAGAGCTTTAGACCCATGTCCTGCCCGGCTTCATGCAAGGTTTCGAACACGTGACCAGCCATATCGGAAGACATATAAACCTCCCAGCCCAGCTCGCCCACGTAAGTCACACGGTGCACACGGGCGAGGCCCATACCGATCTCAATCTCTTGTGCTGTGCCAAAGGGGTTCACATCATTGCTGAAATCGGCGGGTGAGACTTTCTCCAGCAACTTGCGGCTGTTCGGGCCCATCACGGCCAGGACACCTTCACCGGCAGTCACATCGGTAATCACCACGTTGTAGTCGCCCACATGGCGCTGCATCCATGTCTGATCGGCCAGACGCGTTGCGGCAGGGGTGACGACCAGATAGGCGGTCTCGGATAGCCGTGTGACGGTCACATCCGCCTCGATCCCTGCGGTGTTGTTCAGGAATTGGGTATAGACGATCTTGCCCACAGGCACGTCATACTCACCACCGCCGATAAAGTTCATAAAGGCAGTCGCATCGCGTCCCTCAACGCGGATTTTACCAAAAGAAGACATGTCATACATGCCCACATTGGTGCGCACGGCCTCGACCTCACGGGCAACGTTGCCAAAGAAGTTCTGACGTTTCCACGAGTATTCATATTCCGGCGTCTGACCTTCATCGGCAAACCAGTTGGCACGCTCCCACCCTGCCAGCTCGCCCATTACACCGCCCTGATCCAGCAGATGCTGGTGGAACGGCGTGCGGCGGATGCCGCGTGCGGTGGCCTTCTGGCGGAACGGGAAGTGATCCGCATAAAGCAGACCCAGCGTCTCTTTTGACCGCTCAAACAGGTAGGTTTTATTGCCCTGAAACGGCTGCATCCGGCTAATATCGACATCGCCCAGATCAAAGGGCTTCTCGCCCACATCCATCCATTGCGACAGGGCCATACCCGCCCCACCGGCAGACTGAA
>CAYLMZ010000062.1:0-14002 GCA_964385035.1 uncultured Loktanella sp. | reverse complement strand
GGATCACCTCTTCGCGGCGGTCCATGCAGAAGTCGATGTCGAAGTCCGGCATCGACACACGCTCCGGGTTCAGGAACCGCTCGAACAACAGCGAATACCGCAAAGGGTCAAGGTCGGTAATCAGCAGCGCATAGGCCACAAGTGATCCGGCGCCAGACCCCCGCCCCGGCCCGACGGGAATGCCGTTTTCCTTGGCCCATTTGATAAAGTCGGCCACGATCAGGAAATAGCCCGGAAACCCCATCCCTTCGATAATGCCAAGCTCGAATTCCAGCCGCTTTTCATACTCTTCGACCGATGCTGCATGGGGGATCACAGCCAAACGCGCTTTCAGGCCTTCTTCGGCCTGGCGACGCAGTTCCGCCACCTCGTCATCTGCAAACTTGGGCAGGATCGGATCGCGTTTGTAAGCTTTGAAGGCACACCGCTTTGCGATCTCGATTGTGCTCTCGATCGCTTCGGGAAGATCGGCAAAAAGTGTCACCATTTCCTGTGGCGACTTCATATAGTGCTGGGCGGTCAGGCGGCGGCGCGGTTCTTGTTGATCGACATAAGCCCCTTCGGAAATACAGATCAGCGCGTCATGCGCCTCATATAGTTCTGACTTGGGGAAATAGACGTCATTGGTCGCGACAAGCGGCAGCCCCTTGGCATAAGCCATTTCGATATGGCCACGCTCTGACAACCGCTCGGCCTCGGGCAAGCCACCGTCACCGGGATGCCGCTGAAGCTCGATGTAAAGACGGTCGGGGTAAATCGCGGCCAGCCGGTCCACGAGGCTTTCGGCCTTTGCGCGTTGCCCTTGGCGAAGCAGGCGACCGACAGGGCCGTCCGGCCCGCCGGACAGGCAAATCAAGCCTTCGCTATAGGTCCCCAACTCTTCTACGCTGACCTGCGGCAGCTGCCCTTCCGCATCCAGATAGGCGCAAGAGTTCAGCTTCATCAGATTCTCGTAGCCGCGTTCTGACTGGGCCAGAAGAACGATGGGGGCAGGCGCCTCTGGGCGTTTCCCAGGTTCTGCGGCAAGGTAAGTCACATCAACCTGACAGCCGATGATGGGTTGGATACCGGCTTTGCTTGCGCCTTCGGAAAACTCCAGCGCGCAGAACATATTATTGGTGTCTGTCACAGCCACAGCAGGCATATCCATATCCGCGGCCAGTCCGGGCAGCTTCTTGACAGGTACCGCCCCCTCCAAAAGAGAGTATTCGGTATGAAGGCGCAGATGGATGAATCGGGGAGTGTCTGTCATGCGACGAAGGTATCGGAACCACTTGGCAGGACAAGCTGGATTTAGCGCATTTTAGTTAGCTAAATTACTAAGTATCTTGACCGGCTGGTTGAAATAGCCATGCTCAGGCTATGACAAAAGCACTCGATTCCTTTTTTGGCGCCATGTCCGACCCGACCCGCCGCGCCGTGATTGAACGGCTTGTTTCAGGCCCTGCAACCGTCAGCGAATTGCACTCGCCGCACGCGATGGCGCTGCCCACATTCATGCGGCACCTCAAGGTGCTGGAAGAGACTGGCATCGTCCGGTCCATCAAGAAGGGGCGGGTGCGGACCTGCCATATCGAACCCGAACCGCTGATCGCTGCGCAAGGCTGGCTGGCGTGGCAGCGCGAGCTTTGGGAAACGCGGCTCGACCGTATGGAGGCGGTGGCCAAAAATCTGGAGAATTTCGATGACTGATACCACGCTCACCTTCACCCGGGAGGTCGCCGTCTCAGCCCATAGTATCTGGCGCTGCTGGACCGAACCTGAACTACTCAAGCAGTGGTTTGCACCCAAACCCGTCACCACGACCGACGCGCTGATCGAACCGACCCCCGGTGGGGCGTTCGACACAACAATGGTCATCCCGGGCATGGATGACCCGATGGCTGGCAAAGGGTGTGTGCTGGCTGCCGAAGAGGGTCGCAGGTTTGCGTTCACAAACATGATGACGGCGGGCTTTCAGCCGCAGGATCAGTCTGGCGAACACCAGTTCCCATTCACTGCCGAAATCACGATGGCACCCAAGGACACCGGCTGCACCTACACCGTCACGGTTCGCCACCTCGATATTGCTGGTGCAGAGGCGCATAAGGCCATGGGTTTTTTCGAAGGCTGGGGCACAGCTGCAGACCAGATGATCGCGCTTGCGGAAACGCTCTGACGCGTGTGACTTTCGCTCAATCATTGGGCATCCGCAAGCTTGTACTGCACCGCAACAAAAGAAATTCTTGCCAAACGCGCAGCCGCCAGCTTTCATAGGCGTTAGCTTACGCGGATGGTGTCTACGTCGCATCGACACCTACCCCACCGCGCAACTTTTGGTAAGGCGACGGTTTATTGATCAATGAACGTCACGTTTCTTCTCAACGGGGAAACCGTGCAGGTCGAGGCAAAGCCGACCCGCACACTGCTGGATTGGCTGCGCGAGGATCGCGGCTTATGCGGCACCAAGGAAGGCTGTAACGAAGGTGACTGCGGTGCCTGCACCGTCATGGTGACCGATGAGGACACACACCGCGCGTTGAATGCCTGTATCCTGTTTTTGCCCCAGTTGCATGGCAAATCCGTGCGCACTGTCGAAGGGATTAGCGGGCCGGACGGCACAATCCATCCCGTCCAAGAGGCAATGATCACGCACCACGGATCACAATGCGGGTTCTGCACACCGGGGTTCATCGCGTCGATGGCCGCGGCCCATACAACGGGGCGGACCGACCACGACGATGTGTTGGCTGGTAATCTGTGCCGCTGCACCGGCTATGCGCCGATCATCAGAGCAGCAAAAGCCGCCGAAGATGCGCCTGTGCCCAGCTGGATGAACGAGACCACACCAGACGTCCCAGAGGCGGCATATGCACCTTCAACGCTTGACGAACTGGCGACATGGTATGCGGTAAACCCGCAGGCAACCGTAATCGCAGGTGCGACCGATGTTGGCCTCTGGGTCACCAAACAACTGCGCGATTTGGACCAAGTGGTTTTCTTGGGGCGTTGCGCTGATCTGCAGAAAATCACGGACCAAGGCGGTACAATGCACATCGGTGCGGGTGTGACGATGGACCGTGTCCATGACGCGATGAAGGCTGCGCATCCATCCTATGCCGAGATGATCCGCCGCTACGGGTCAGAGCAAGTGCGGGCTGCCGCCACAATCGGCGGGAACATCGCAAACGGCTCGCCCATCGGGGACAACCCGCCTGCGCTGATCGCGCTTGGCGCAACCCTGCACCTGCGCCACGGCGACGCCAAACGCGACACGCCGATCGAGGATTTCTTTATCAGCTACGGCAAACAAGACCGCGCCGCCGGAGAACTGGTGACTGGTGTGACCCTGCCCAAAACAGCGCCAGCCCTGCGATGTTACAAAATCTCCAAACGGTTCGATCAGGATATCTCGGCCGTCTGCGGGTGTTTCAATGTCACAATTGAGGATGGCACCGTCACAGCAGCAAGGATCGCCTTTGGTGGTATGGCAGGCACGCCGCATCGGGCACATGCCGTTGAGGCAGCCCTTCTAGGCCAGCCCTGGACGGGCGAAACCATTGCGCATGCTGCGGCCAAATTCGGTGATGACTACACTCCAATGTCCGACATGCGCGCGAGTGCAGCCTATCGCCTAGAGACGGCGCAAAACCTGCTGCACCGGTATTTCGCGGAACTGTCGGGCCACGCCACAAACGTGCTGGAGGTGCAGCCATGAGCATCGCAAAGCCCCTCCCCCATGACGCCGCCGCGCTGCATGTCACCGGTGCCGCGCGCTACATTGATGACATTCCCACACCGAGCGGGACACTGCATCTGGCCTTTGGCACGGCCGAAATTGCCAAAGGGCAAATCACTGCACTGGACCTTGATCCGGTGCGCGGCGCTGAAGGTGTGATTGCCGTGATGACGGCCGAGGACCTGCCCTTTGCCAACGACGTTTCACCTTCGATCCATGATGAGCCATTGTTGGCCACGGGCGACATTCACTACTTCGGGCAGCCGATTTTTCTGGTCGTGGGAGCAAACCACCTTGCAGCACGCAAGGCCGCCCGTCTGGCCAAAATCACCTATGCCGCTGAGACGCCAATCCTGACCATCGAAGAAGCGTTAGCAGCAAACAGCCGCTTTGAAGACGGTCCGCGCATCTGGTCCAAAGGCGATGTGGATGCAGCACTCGGTGCCGCACCACACCGCGTGCAAGGCCAGATCGAGATGGGCGGGCAGGAACACTTTTATCTTGAAGGGCAAGCCGCCCTCGCCCTGCCGCAAGAAGGCGGTGATATGGTCGTTCACAGCTCGACCCAACACCCGACTGAAATCCAGCATAAGGTTGCCGACGCCATTGGGGTGCCCATGCATGCGGTCCGCTGCGAAGTGCGCCGCATGGGCGGTGGTTTCGTCGGCAAGGAAAGTCAGGGCAATGCATTGGCCGTCGCCTGTGCCGTGGCCGCCCGCGCCACGGGCCGGCCTTGCAAGATGCGCTATGACCGTGACGACGACATGATGATCACGGGCAAACGGCACGACTTCCGTATCGATTACGATGTGGGTTTTGATGGTAAGGGCCGGGTCGCAGGTGTCGATTTCACCCAGATGACCCGCTGCGGTTGGGCGCTTGATCTGTCTTTGCCGGTCGCAGACCGCGCGATGCTGCATGCTGACAATGCTTATCATCTGCCGTCTGCGCGGATTACCTCGCATCGGCTCAAGACCAATACCCAGTCTGCCACGGCTTTCCGCGGCTTTGGTGGCCCGCAAGGGGTGCTGGGGATCGAGCGGGTCATGGACCATATCGCCGCGACGCTCGGGCTTGATCCGGTCCTTGTGCGGCAGCGGAACTACTATGATGGTATGGACCGAGGGGGGCTGTCTGCCCCCCGCGCGGAGCGCCCCCCCGAAGGTATTTCTGAACGAAGGAAGCAGGTAGGTCGGGGTACGCGTTTTGGTGCCGCACATTCCCCCAAACCCGCAGAGCAGACCACGCCCTACCATATGCCGGTGACGGATTTCATTCTGGACGAGATGACCGAAGCGCTATTAGAGCAGGCCGACTATCACGCCCGTCGTGATGCGATTGCCAAGTGGAACGCAGGCCAGCCGATCCTGAAAAAGGGGATCGCATTTTCGCCCGTGAAGTTCGGGATTTCCTTTACGCTGACCCACCTTAATCAAGCGGGCGCGCTGGTGCACGTGTATCAGGATGGCTCCGTTCATATGAACCATGGCGGGACGGAGATGGGTCAGGGCCTTTTCCAGAAGATCGCGCAGGTCGCAGCGCATCGCTTCGGGATTGATGTAAGTGCGGTGAAGATCACGGCGACGGATACGGGGAAAGTCCCGAACACCTCGGCCACGGCGGCCTCATCGGGATCGGACCTGAACGGGATGGCTGTGGCCAATGCTTGCGACATAATCCGGGACCGGATCGCCGCGTGTCTGGCTGAATTGCATCAACAGCGATCCGAGGATGTGCGGTTTGAAGAGGGCGCGGTCTTTGTCGGTGACGCGCAAATGTCCTTTGCCGAAGCGGCCCAAACCGCCTACCTCAACCGTGTCAGCCTGTCGGCCACAGGGTTTTACAAGACCCCCGATCTGTCTTGGGACCGCATTAGAGGCGAAGGGCGTCCGTTCTTCTATTTTGCACAAGGGGCGGCGATCACCGAGGTGGTCATTGATACGCTCACCGGCGAGAACCGTATCCTGCGCACCGATATCTTGCACGACGCAGGTGCCTCATTGAACCCTGCACTGGATATCGGACAGGTCGAAGGCGGGTATGTGCAAGGAGCGGGCTGGCTGACAACCGAAGAACTCGTGTGGGATGACAAGGGGCGGCTCCGCACACACGCGCCTGCGACCTACAAGATTCCGGCCTGTTCTGACCGGCCTGATGTTTTCAATGTCGCTCTGTGGGATGCGCCAAATCCGGCGCAAACGATCTATCGCTCCAAGGCTGTGGGGGAACCACCTTTCATGCTGGGGATCTCTGCTTTTCTGGCTTTGTCAGACGCAGTTGCCGCTTGCGGGGCCAACTACCCCGACCTGCAAGCTCCGGCCACAGCAGAGGCCGTGCTGAGCGCCGTTAAAAGGGCGCGCGGATGAGTGCGATCCGGATCACCGTGACCCGCACGGCAGGGTCGGTCCCGCGTGAAGCGGGCACCCAAATGCTGGTCTGGGCCGACCGTATCGAAGGCACAATCGGTGGCGGTACGCTGGAATGGCAGGCGATGGCCGAAGCACGTGCAATGCTGGCGCAAGGGCGCGAAGAACAGGAAAAGACCTATCCGCTTGGTCCTGCGCTCGGGCAATGTTGCGGCGGTTCGGTGACCCTGAACTACGCTGTGGCCGACACGCTGACCCAACCATTGCGAACCCCTTTGTGGATTTATGGCGCAGGTCATGTGGGACGGGCGATTGTGACCGTGATGTCCCCGCTGCCGCAATTCGAGATCACGTGGGTGGATACATCCCCCGACCGGTTCCCCACAACCGATGTCGCAACACTTGTCGCGGCTGACCCTGTGATGGCCGTCAAACACGCACCGGACAATGCGGATCATCTGATTCTCACCTACAGCCATGAAATCGACCTTGGTCTCTGCCACGCGCTGCTCTCGCGACCGTTTGGCAGTATCGGGCTGATCGGGTCTGCGACGAAATGGGCGCGGTTCAAGCGCAGGCTCGCCGCATTGGGGCATGCGCCTGCACATATTGCCCGCATCGCGTGTCCGATTGGTGATCCGGCCTTGGGAAAACACCCTGCAGAGATTGCACTTGGCGTCGGGGCTGCCATGATCGCGCGGACAGACCGCCGGAAAAAGGATCGCACGGCATGACAGAACCGCTCTTGCGCCTTTCAGGGCTGACCAAAGCCTATCCGGGCGTTGTGGCCAACAAAGATGTGACATTCGACATCGGCCGCGGCGAAGTCCATGCGCTTTTGGGCGAAAACGGTGCGGGCAAGTCAACACTGGTCAAGACGATCTACGGCTTGGTCAAACCCGATACAGGCACCATGACGCTTGAGGGGCAAGCCTTTGCACCACCTGAGCCACGGATTGCGCGCGCCGCAGGCATCGCCATGGTGTTCCAGCATTTCTCGCTGTTTGATGCGATGAATGTGGCCGAAAATATCGCCCTCGGCATGGAAAACCCACCGCCGCAGGCCGAGATCGCCGCCCGGGTGCGCAAGGTTTCAGATCAATATGGGCTGCCGCTGGATCCTGACCGGATCGTGGGCGAGCTGTCGGCAGGTGAGCGTCAGCGGGTCGAGATTATCCGCTGCCTGCTGCAAGACCCCAAGCTTTTGATCATGGACGAGCCCACGTCCGTCCTGACGCCACAGGAAGTCGATATTCTGTTCGAAACCCTGCGCCAACTCTCGGCGGAGGGGACAGCGATCTTGTATATCTCGCACAAGCTCGAGGAAATTCGGGCCCTTTGCGAAAACGCAACTGTCCTGCGATTGGGTGAGGTGGTGGGCACCTGCGATCCACGCCAGACATCTGCACGGGACATGGCCGAACTGATGGTCGGCACAAAGCTGCATGTGCCCGAAAAGGCCCCGCGGCCTGCGGGCGAAACGGTGCTGGCGTTGCAAAATCTGTCCGCCCCTGCCCCACACCGGTTCGGCACACCACTGCGCGATATCAATCTCGACGTGCAAAAGGGCGAAGTGCTCGGCATCGGTGGCGTTGCGGGGAACGGGCAGGATGAACTTGTCGCGGCGCTTTCTGGCGAGATGCGTACAGACCGCCAGATGATCCGATATCACGACCGCGACATCGGCCACCTTCCGCCAAACGCGCGCCGTGCGGCTGGATTACTTGCTGCGCCTGAAGAGCGCATGGGCCATGCCGCTGCCCCGGACATGAGCCTGACAGAGAATGCAATCCTGACCGCAACCACCCGTCAGGGCCTGGCGCGCAACGGGTTTCTGCAATGGGGCAAGGCACGCAGCTTTGCCGAATCCGTGATCAAACAATTCGATGTGCGCACACCCGGTCCCCAAAATGCTGCACGTTCCCTTTCTGGCGGGAACTTGCAGAAATTCGTGATCGGGCGCGAAATCATGCAAGACCCCGAGGTGCTGGTCGTCAATCAACCCACGTGGGGCGTGGACGCCTCGGCTGCCGCGGCGATCCGGCAAGCATTGCTTGATCTGGCCGCAAAAGGCTCTGCTGTGATTGTGATCAGTCAGGACCTTGATGAATTGATGGAAATCTCGGACCGCTTTGCTGCCCTGAACGAAGGGCGTTTGTCAGCGCCGCGTCCGGCCCAAGGGCTTACCATAGAAGAAATTGGCCTGATGCTGGGCGGGGCGCACGATATGGAGGTCGCGCATGTTGATGGGTAAGGATGCCTCCGGCGGGAGTATTTTTGGCAAAATGATAAACCGCGTTGGTGCTTTATGATCAGACTTGAAAAACGCCCCCAACCGTCGCGGATTTGGGTTTTCGCCACTCCCGTTCTGGCGGTCGTGCTGACAATGGCCATGGGCGGCGTGCTGTTTGCCGCCCTGGGTCAAAACCCGTTCGAGACAATTCGCACGATCTTTTTCGATCCGCTGTTTTCTGAATTTGCGTGGTTTTATCGCCCCCAGCTTTTGATCAAAGGCGCGCCGCTTGTGTTGATTGCAATCGGTCTGTCTTTTGGGTTCAGGGCTGGCATTTGGAACATCGGGGCCGAAGGGCAATACATCGTAGGGGCGATATGTGGTGCCGCCGTAGGCTTGGCCTTTTATCCCACCGAAAGCTTTATCATCTTCCCGCTGATGGTCATTGCAGGTGCGCTGGGTGGGTTTGCCTGGGCCATGATCCCGGGCTTTTTGCGCGTGAAGTTTGGCACCAATGAGATTCTCGTGTCCTTGATGCTGGTCTATGTGGCCGAGCAGTTGCTGGCATCGATGGCGCTGGGCGCGCTGCGCAATCCTGATGGAATGGGTTTTCCGGGCAGCCGAAACCTTGCCCAATACGACAGCGCGAGCAGTTGGATCAGCCAGAATGCCGGAATGCACTGGGGCGTTGTTGCTGCCTTTATCGCCGTGATCGTGGCCTATGTAGCCCTGTCCAGGCATATGTTCGGTTTCAATGTCCGCCTTTCTGGTCAAAGCCCGCGCGCCGCCCGTTTTGCTGGCGTCAACCCGGCCCGGCTGGTCCTGATCTGCATGGGCATCTCGGGCATGCTGGCCGGGCTCGCGGGTCTGTTCGAGATTGCAGGACCTGCCGGTCAGGTCAGCATCGACTTTAATGTTGGGTATGGCTTTACGGCGATCATCGTCGCTTTCCTGGGCCGTCTGCACCCTGTCGGTATTCTGCTGGCAGGTGGATTGATGGCACTGACCTACATCGGCGGCGAAATCGCGCAGTCGAACCTCGGCCTGCCTTTGGCGGCGATCCAGCTGTTGCAAGGGATGCTCTTGTTCTTCCTTTTGGCTGTCGATGTATTGACCAACTACCGGATCAAGGTTGGCAAGGCGTCAACAGCATGACAAAGACCTCCCCTCTTAGCGCAGATATAATTGATGCTGTGTTTCGGCCTGCGATCGGTTTCTTTGTCGGTATCGCACTGGGTTACCTTGTCCAGCTTGCAGGGACCACAGGGGTTTTGCCCGCGATCATCTACGGCACAATCCTGATAGTTATCGCTTTGCTTTACCTGAGGCTTTATGACCGGCTCTGGGCAGCCTCAGATTGGGTCTTTGAAAAGCTCGGGATTGCACCCGCGCCCCGCAAACAACTCGCGCCAATTCCCAAGCAGCGCAAACATTGGTTCGTGCGGTTTGGTTGGATCGGCGCGATGACAACGGCTTTTTTCATCACAATGATCTGGCCAGAGACGGTGCAGTCATGGCTTTAGTTCAAACAACAGGTGCAACGACGTAATGGACCTCTCCTCCATCAATCCCATCCTTCTTCTGGCATCCCTTATGGTGGCCGCTACCCCGATCCTGCTGGCCGCGATTGGCGAACTGGTGGTCGAGCGTGCCGGAGTTCTGAACCTCGGTGTTGAAGGCATGATGATTACAGGGGCGGTCTGTGGCTTTGTGGTCGCTGTCGGGACCGGCTCTCCTTGGGTGGGGTTCATAGGGGCGGCGATCGGAGGGGCCCTCTTGTCATTGGTCTTTGGTTTCCTGACGCAGTTTTTGTTGTCCAACCAAGTGGCGACAGGTCTTGCGCTGACGCTGTTCGGATTGGGGCTCTCGGCGCTGATTGGCCAAGGCTACATCGGGATCAAAGCGCCAGAGTTTCCGGATTGGCACATCCCGCTCTTGGGGGACATCCCCGTTCTCGGCCCCATCATCTTTCAACATGATCCGATGGTCTACGTCGGCCTTTTGATCGTCGCGGGCGTCTGGGGCTTTTTGAGATTCAGTCGGGCGGGTCTGATCCTGCGGGCTGTCGGGGAAAACCACGAAGCAGCGCATGCCTTGGGCTATCATGTGATCCGAATCCGAATGCTCGCCATTGCGTTTGGTGGCGCCTGTGCGGGGCTTGGCGGGGCTTACCTCAGCCTTGTGCGCGTTCCGCAATGGACCGAAGGGATGACGGCGGGGGCTGGCTGGATTGCGCTTGCGATCGTCGTTTTCGCCAGCTGGCGCCCGGGACGGCTTTTGCTGGGTGCCTATTTGTTCGGCGGGGTGACTGTTTTGCAGTTGAACCTGCAGGCAGCGGGTGCCGCAATCGGGGTCGAGTACCTTTCTATGGCCCCCTATCTGGCAACCATCGCGGTTCTGGTTATTATGCGAGCCGGACGTGCACCCGGGTCACTGGGCCAAGCTTTCCACGCCTCACGCTAGAGGCATCAACACCACCAAGGGGATGAAGATGACAATCAAAAACATTCTGACCGGCGCGGCGCTCGCGGCTGGTTTGGCAACAGGGGCTGTGGCCGACGGGCACGAGCCCGTCACAGTCGGCTTCGTATATGTCGGCCCAATCGGCGACGGCGGCTGGACATATGAACACAACAAAGGCCGTCTGGCTGTCGAGGAACACTTTGGCGATGCGGTTGAAACCGTCTACGTCGAAAGCGTGCCCGAGGGTCCGGACGCAGAACGGGTCATGACACAAATGGCACTGCAAGGTGCGGACCTGATCTTTACGACGTCCTTTGGATATATGGATGGCACGATCAACGTGGCCCAGCAGTTCCCGGATGTGAAGTTCGAGCATGCAACAGGTTACAAGCGTGCCGACAACGTCTCGACCTACTCTGCGCGTTTCTACGAAGGCCGCGCTATTCAGGGCCACATTGCAGGGCATATGACCGAGAGCAATATCATCGGCTACATTGCGTCGTTCCCGATCCCCGAAGTCATTCGCGGCATCAACTCGGCCTTTATCCACGCACGTGAAGTCAACCCTGATGTCGAATTCAAGATCATCTGGGCCTACACATGGTTCGATCCGGCCAAAGAAGCAGAAGCAGCCAATGTTCTGATCGAGCAAGGCGCTGATGTGATTTTGCAGCACACTGACTCAACAGCACCACAAGCGGCCGCACAGGCAGCGGGTAACGTTGTGACCTTTGGGCAGGCATCCGATATGGCTGAATTCGCACCCTTCCCGCGCGTCTCTTCCATTATCGATGACTGGGCACCTTACTATATCGCCCGCACACAAGCTGTGATCGATGGCACATGGGAAAGCACAGACACATGGGACGGTATCGGCCCGGGCATGGTCGCCATCGGTGAGATCACTGACGCGGTTCCTGCGGACGTCAAAGCATCGGCAGAAGCCATGTATGAAGCATTGCGCACTGGTGAGTATCACGCCTTCACAGGCCCGATTAACAAGCAAGACGGTTCCGTCTGGCTGGCGGCTGGTGAGACAGCAGATGACGGCACATTGGCCGGCATGAACTTCTATGTCGAAGGTCTTGATGCGGAAATTCCACAGTAAGCCTGATCACGCAAGGTAACCAAGGGCCGCGCATTTGCGTGGCCCTTTTTCGTTTGGGCGGGGTCTCGCCAAGTGAACCCAGTATCAACAAAAGGGTTCATTATTGCGTGCGAGAATGTATACAAAAAAAGTGGAGGCGATCTCTCTACCTTAGAATAGGTAGAGAAATCATCAAATCCGGCGTAAACACGCCAAGTGAGAAAGAGTGAATTGTTAATGCGGTGCATGCGCAATGCGCTGCCATAAAGGTAAATAGTCCCATGAAAATCTACGCCCGCTCCAGCCGTTTTGCGGCCATGATCGGTTTGTGCCTGATCTCGGCATTTGGAACACAAGCAATCGCGAACACAGACGCGGCCCCTGCGACGCAGCAAGCCACTGCTGTCACCCTCGCAAACCAACCTGCCGACAACGGCGCCAGCGCGCGGATCAACCTTGCCGGAAAGCTGCGGATGCTCAGCCAGCGCGTGGTTGCGACAGCGTGCTACGTCCAGACGGGAACAATGCCCGATGTCAGCACGGGTGCACTAAATGCAACAGTGGCAGAGTTTGACATCATTCTGAACGCGCTCACAAACGGTGATGAGGCCCTTGGCGTGTTCGGACCAGAAGAACGTCGCAAGACCCTTGTCGGATTGGAGGTGTTGTCTGAACGGTGGGCGACCGCCGCCAGCCTTGCGAACGGGATTGCAGATGGCCAAGGCACTCTGGACGATCTGGCAGCACTGGCTGCACAAAGCAGCGGTGTTCTCAGTGTGGCACAAAAGCTGGTCGTTGAAATGAACGACCAATATGCCAGTGCAACTGCTATCCGGCAGGCAGATGCGATTCTGATCGATATCTCCGGCAGGCAGCGGATGATGGCACAGCGTATCTCAAAGAACGCCTGTCTGCTGAACAGCGGGGCAAATGTCGAGGGGGCTACTGACGAGCTTTTCACGGCAATCGATGTCTTTGCATCAACCCATGACGCGCTGCTGACAGGCATGCCCTCACTGGGCATCCCTGCTCCAAGCACACCTGAAATCAGTGCAGGCCTGCGCGTGGTCAGCAGCCATTGGGCGATTGTTCTGCCAGTCCTGACCCATGTCCTTGAAACCGGTGAAATGGATGATGAGCAAAGCGAAATCATGTTCCTTGGCGGAAATGACCTGACCAGTTCAATGAATTCGGTCGTGACATTGATTGCACAAGAGGCCCTTTTCTAAGCGCGGATGGGGCAGCTTTGCCCCTTCCCTCCATCGGGCAAGCAAGGCAAGCTGATCCCGAAAGGAAAGCTGATGGCCGACACACTTGCATTGATGGGAAACAAAGGTGGCCCGGCGATCCGGCCGGGCTCGCAAATGCCGATGTCTATGCTCTTGCGGATGCAAGGCAAGACAATCGTCATTGATTGCGGACTAGGGGTAACGCGCGGGATCTGCGACCAAGGGGTGGCGCTGACCGACATCGACCTGATCGTGATCACCCATTTGCATTCAGACCACTACCTGGAACTTGGGCCACTCTTTCACACGGCTTGGACGGCGGGGCTGAACCGAACGATTCCGGTCATCGGACCCAAAGGGCTCGACGCCTATTGGGCGGGATTTCAAGACAGCATGCGCTTCGACATTGATCTGCGGATGAAGGACGAGGGACGCTGTGATTTTGACAGCCTCGCCGCGATCTCTGTCATCGAAGACAACCACAGCTTTGGCGACATCACGATGCGGACGATGCGGAACATCCACCCACCGATCATCGACACCTTCGCGCTGCGCTTCGATGGACCAGAAAGCAGCGTGACGATCTCGGGGGACACAGCTTACATGGCCGAGATGGCAGGCTTCGCCCACGGCTCTGACCTCTTGGTTCACGAGGCGATGCTACGCGACGGGGTCGAGGCACTCTGCGCGCGGATGACAAACGGGGACGACAGGTTGCGCACGCACATCCTGCGCAGTCACACCGACGCAAGCGACGTCGGCCGGATTGCGCGTGATGCACAGGTTCGACAACTGGCCATCAACCACATGGTGCCGGACGGAGACCCCGACTTCACCGAAGCCCATTGGACGCAAGCGGTGCGAGAACACTGGCAAGGGGCGTTCTATCTCGGTAAAGACGGGATG
>CAYLMZ010000061.1:0-14123 GCA_964385035.1 uncultured Loktanella sp. | reverse complement strand
CCCTTTCCGGCAGTCAGTTCAGGCTCGATCCGAACACCGGTTGGCGACGGTTTTGGTTGACGGTTCTTGATGGCATCAGCAATGCGCGACTTGACGCGGTCATCCTGCCCCTCAAGCGAAATCTCTGCATCACGGGGGGCGGGGGTGACCAACTCTGGCTCAGGCATTGGGTCGTTACGTTTCAGCAAACCCGCAAGGAAACCACCGGCAGGCGCATCAGGTTCAGCCGAAGGGCGTGCGGGTGCGACAAGCGGGGTGCGGGCTGCTGCTGGCATGGTTGGTGCGGTCAATGGCGGCTCAGACCGCGGCATGACAGGATTGGCACGCACAACCTCTGCCACGCGGGCACGCTGGTCCTGAACCGGTGGCACAGTGAATGGATCAATCACGTCATCGGCTTCAGCGTCAACCTCAGCACGGGCCTCAGCAAACTGCGCACGGCGGGCCTGAATTGATCCGCCAACACCCTTGGCAGCCGTCGCAGACAAGGCAGCCCCGCGACCCAAGGCCCGCAAAACCAAGGCATAAAGCATCACAGTGCCAAGAAATGCAAAGCGGCCTGCGACCTTAAGCTCTGGCTTGGTAAAGCCCATGGCAAAGGCCAGCAAACCCAGCAAGGCAACGCCGGTGATCAGCGACAAAAGCTTTACCCCAAACGCCGTCCCGAACGGCAGGATCGTCAGCACAACTCCCAAGACGGTATCGCCAAACAGGCCACCAAGGCCGAAATTGGCAGGCCAGTCCGCCCCCGGTGTCAGAGTCGCGGCATGCAAGGGGGCCACGACAATGGCCAAGGCAATAAACAACAAACGACCCAAAGCTCGTTCATGGCCATGGTGCATGACAAAACGCACCCCCCATGTCAGCAAAACAAGGGGAACAACCCAGATACCGATGCCGACAATCATGATCAGCGGTGCGGCCAACGAGGCACCAAAATAGCCGAGCCAGTTCTGGACAGGGGCATCAGTGGCCGAAATCCAGCTGGGATCATCTGCCGAATAGGTCCCAATCATCACAGCCACCAAAAGGCCCAGGCCAATCAGGCCAAAGCCCAAAAGCTCGCGGCTGCGTTTCTCCAACGCTGCTTGGGTGGTGCTATCCAGCAATGGGTCGCGTCTGCGGGACTGGTATGATGCCATCTTGTCGTTCCTTACCCGTATAGACAGTCGCGGATCAGGGTCAGTCCGCGCTGCATTTCTTGTGTTGGGGCCACCATGGCGACCCGAATGTATTTTTCACCTGGGTTCACCCCGTCTTGCGTCTGGCTGAGATAAGCCCCCGGCAAAGTGCGCACGCCGGTTTCCTGCCAAAGACGGACCGCTGCGGCCTCTCCGTTCTCAACCGGCAGCCACAAAAAGAATCCCGCCTGCGGGGACTGATAGCCGTCGATGTGGCCAAAGATATCATCCGCGATGTCGTACTTGCGGTGATATAAGGCGCGGTTCTCGACCACGTGATCTTCGTCATTCCACGCAGCGGCTGCAACGGCCTGCAAAGGTTCAGACAAGGGCGCACCGGCAAAGGCGCGCAACAGACGCATGCGTTTGATCGCCTCTGGCCCGCCAGCACAGAAACCTGACCGCAAACCCGGCAGGTTCGAGCGTTTGGACAGTGAATGAAAAATCACAACACGCTCCGGGTCAGCACCCATCTTAGTGGCAACCTCGAGCGCACCGGGGGGTGGGGTGTCACGGTAGATCTCGGAATAGCACTCATCGGCAAAGATCATGAAGTCATGCTTTTCGGCCAAGGTGATCAGATCGCGCCAATAGGCCTCGTCGGCCACGGCACCTTGGGGGTTGGCAGGCGAACAGGCATAGGCAATGGCCGTCCGATCAAGCACATCAGCAGGCAACGCATGAAAATCCGGCAAATGCCCGCTTTCGACGGTGGCGGGGACATAACGCGCCTCGGCGCCAACCGAGAGGGCGGCAACCGCGTAAACCTGATAGAACGGGTTGGGGGTCAGAATAACTGGCGTGCCGTTCTTTTCCTCACGGCAAAGGGCCATTGCGGCGTTATACAGCCCCTCGCGTGTCCCATTGAGTGTCAGGATTTGATCAGTCGGGATATCAAGGCCGTAGCGGCGGCCCAAGAACCCTTGTATGGCGTCCAGATGGGCGGCTGTGCCGTTGTTGTCGGGATATTTGCCAAAGCCTTGCAAGTTGGACGCGAGGATTTCACCCACAAACGCAGGAAAAGCATGGCGTGGTTCGCCAATCGTCATATTGATTGTCTCGGACGCCTTTGTGGGCACGTCCAATAACGCACGCAAGCGTGGCCACGTCGCTGCCGGAAGGTCCGAAAACCGCTCGGGAAATACCATAACTGCCTCAATTTACGGGATCATTTCGCCCCGCTTTTGTTCAAACTAGCGTGGAGACCCGCCACCTGTCCAGCAAATGAAGGTCAGATCAGCGATATTGTGGCTTTTGGGTCAATGGCTTGGTTGTCAGACAGATGCATTCATGGAAATCTATCACCGTAAGGAAAAGGCCATCGAAAATGCGCATCGCCATCTTGGGAAACGCAGGCAGCGGAAAATCGACACTGGCGCGCAAGCTTGCCACGAAACACGACCTGCCACTCTATGAGGTCGACAAAATCATGTGGACAGAGGACTGGAAACTGGTCCCTGAACCGGAGTTTACAACCGCACATGAGGCGATGATCGCCCAAGACGCTTGGGTGATCGATGGCATGGGCCTCAAAGACAGCTTTGCGCCGCGCCTTGCCCGCGCAACGCATGTGATCTTATGTGACTTCCCGCTTTGGCAGAACTTTTGGCTGGTGGCAGAGCGGCAGGCGAAATGGCTGGGCGGGGACACAGAAGGCATGCCAGCAGGCTACAAAGAGCCTCCGGAAACGCGCGCACTCTTTCAAACGATCTGGAACATCGACAAAAACTGGATGCCGTTTGTCAGGGATGAAGTTGCGAAGGTCGAAGGGGTAAAACCAGTTTATCGGATCGAAGGTTTTGACGACTTGGTTGCCTTCGACGCGATCTGAGGACTCTACCCGCGCACCACGGTTTCTGCCGCCTCCGCCAAACGCAACAACCGCTCCTCCGTCCCGTTCTGCCCATTGAACATGATCCCACATGACGGCACGCCGGTCGGCAACGTGATTGAACATACATCCATCAGGTTTGCGACGCGCGTGTTGCGCAAGGCCAACAGGTTTTCGGATTTGTAATAGTCATCATCCGTCAACAACCGCTCTGCATTTGGCGGCAGGATCGGCGCGCTTGGCATGATCACGGCATCGAATTCGCTTGTCCATTCGAAGTATTCCTTGCGGATACCGCGGAGCATATTCCATCCCGCGCAATAGTCTGCCCCTTTGACGGTCTGACCGCCCCGAACACGCTCCAATATCTGCGGGAACATCTTGTCGGGGTTGGCCTCAACCAGATCACGCCACCAGCCATAGCTGTCAGCCGCATATAGATCACCCGCGACGTTGAACGCATCAAAAAGCTGGGCAAAATAACGATGATCGATATGCGCGCCTGCGGCCTTGAGCCGTGTAACAGCGCCCTCAAACGCTTCTCGTGGCGCATCGCGCACATCATCCGGTACAATGGTGTCGAGAACCATCAGCCGGACACCTTCCAAAGACGCACCTGCCAGATCGGCAGGCTTACTGCCTTCCAACACACTTAGGAACAGCCCCGCATCCTCGACAGACCGGCACAAGGGCCCAACAGTGTCGAAAGTCAGACAAAGCGGAACGACCCCCTCAAGCGACAGACGCCCGTGGGTGGTCTTCAGGCCCACCAGATCGTTCCAGGCCGATGGAATACGCACCGATCCGCCTGTATCCGATCCAATCCCCGCCGCGGCCAATCCAAAAGCAACTGAGGCCCCTGCCCCACTCGAAGATCCACCAGGCACAGCGTCATGATCATTCACGCAAGGGGGCGTACCCATCACGGGGTTCAGACCTAACCCAGAGAATGCGATTTCGGACATATGGGTTTTGCCCAGACACACGAGGCCCGCTGCGGTGGCCGCTTGCAGCACCTTTGCATCGGCGTCAGGGACACGGCCTTCCATCAGCTTTGTGCCTGCCTCGGTCCCGATGCCTGCGGTGTCGAACAGGTCTTTCCACGAGATCGGTACACCGTCCAGCAAGCCGCGCCGCAAACCGGATTTGGCGCGCTCAGCGGCATCTTTTGCCTCAGCCCGTGCACGATCATGGGTCACACGGGCATAAATGCGGTCGCGGAATTCATGAGCATCAATGGCAGCCAGATACACCTCGGTCAGGTCCACGGGATCGATTTGGCCTGCACCAATTGCACGGCCTAAATCCGCCGCTGTCATCCACCGCCAATCGTCCATGTCAGTCTCCCCTTTGCCCCATGATACCTAGCGGCCACAGGGCGCATGGACAATCCCGGCAAGGGGCGCATATTGCGGCTTATGGATTCTGATCTCATCATCGTGGGCGGCGGCCTGAATGGCCCAGCCCTTGCCCTCGCCGCAGCCCAAGCAGGTTTTACGGTCACGATTATCGACAGCCTGCCATTGGATACCCGCAAAGATCCTGCCTTCGACGGGCGGTCTTATGCATTGGCGCATGCCTCTATGCGGCTTTTGCGGGCGGTGGGCATCTGGGATGGGATCGCGGACAAAGCACAGCCCATGCTGGAAATCAAAGTCACCGACGGGAGGGCGGGCGAAGGGCCTTCCCCCTGGATGATGCACTTTGATCATGCCGAGATCGAAGAAGGCCCAATGGGCTTCATGGTCGAGGACCGGCACCTGCGGCGGGCGTTTCTTGATGCGATGGCCGCAGATAAGCGGATCACACAGCTTTCGAAAGAAACGGTTGTGGCGCAAGACACCAGTGGACCGCATGCGGTCGTGACCCTTGCCTCAGGCAAGACCGTGACAGGACGCCTGCTGGTTGGATCTGACGGACGCAAGAGCGGGACGGCAGAACGGGCAGGCATCAAAAGAACCGGCTGGGGGTATGGCCAAACGGCTGTGGTTTGCGCCGTTGCGCATGAAAAACCGCACGGCGGCATCGCGCATCAATTCTTTATGCCCAGCGGGCCACTCGCGATCCTGCCGCTGACAGAAAACCGCAGCTCCATTGTTTGGAGCGAGACAGACACCCGCGCGGCAGAGTTGATCGCAATGAACAACGCTGATTTTCTTGACGCGCTCCGCCCAGCATTCGGAAGCTTTCTGGGCGAGATCAGCCTGACCGGTGCGCGGTTCTCCTATCCACTCAACCTGACCCTTGCCAACAGCTTTGTCGGAGACCGGCTCGCACTCATCGGGGATGCAGCACACGGCGTGCATCCCATCGCGGGACAGGGCCTGAACGCAGGGTTGCGGGATGTGGCCGCCCTTGCGGACGTGCTGGAACAAGCGCGGGGGCGGGGCGAAGACATCGGTGGGCAGCAAGTGCTGGCCCGTTACCAGCAATGGCGGCGGTTCGACACAGCGACGCTGGCGGTGGCGACAGACACATTCAACAAGCTGTTTTCGAACGATAACCCGTTGTTGCGGACAGTGCGCGACCTCGGCATGGGGATTGTGAACGCAGCGCCCGGTCTACGGCGCAGCTTCATCCGAGAGGCCGCGGGCCTGACCGGTGATCTGCCACGCCTGATGCGCGGCTAAGCGTGCGATAAAACCACATTTCACAAACAGTATAGCCACTTAGGTCCACTACCCTAGGCGGATCAGGACATTCACGTTACTTCTGGGATCAGGAGGGCGCGATGGAAGCGACAGTGCTGACATTTGAAATGATGGCCGTTTTGGGCCTTCTTGCGCTGACGATTTTCCTTTTCGTGTCCGAAATCGTGCGGATCGATCTTGCGGCGATCCTTGTCTTGGTCCTGTTGGGCGGGCTGAGCTATTTGCCCGGACTCGGGAATTTGGCCGAAACCTCGGACCTATTTATCGGGTTTTCATCGAATGCAGTGATCTCGATCATCGCGGTGATGATCATCGGGGCGGGACTGGACCGGACGGGACTGATGTCCAAAGTCGCGGCCCTGATCCTCAAACGCGGAGGGCAGACGGAGGGACGGATTATTCCCATTGTTTCGGGATCCGTCGGGGTGATCAGTTCTTTCATGCAAAACGTCGGTGCGGCGGCACTGTTTATTCCTGTTGTCAGCCGCATCTCGACGCGGACGGGAATCCCGCTCAGCCGCTTACTTATGCCGATGGGGTTCTGCGCAATCCTTGGCGGCACGATTACGATGGTTGGATCATCGCCGCTGATCCTGCTCAACGATCTGATCATGTCTGGCAATGAAATGCTGCCAGCAGATCAACAGATGGAGCCCTTTGGGCTATTTGACGTGACCCCCATCGGGATCATGCTGGTGCTCACAGGGATCATCTATTTTGTGGTGTTCGGGCGCTGGATCCTGCCCAAGACGCGCGACTACGGGGCTGACGCAAACTCCGCCCGGTCAATGCAGGTCTATATCGAAAAGACTTACGGGCTACGCGCAGATTTTTTCGAAATCAAAGTGCCCGAGGGGTCGATCCTGATCGGGCAAACCCTGACCGACATCATGGTGGCGCATCATCTTTATATCCTCGGGACGTCATATCGGGGGCATAAGGTGATTGCACCCATGGCAGACACGGTGATCGAGGCCCCTTGCCGCCTTGCGATCCTTGGGCTGCGGCGCGTTGTCTGGGAAGAGTTTGCGCATCCCTACGGACTCGAGATTTTGCCCGATCTCGATGTCTTTGCCGACGACTTTGCCTCGACTGAATCCGGCGTGGCAGAGGTGGTCATCCCCCCCGGATCAAGCCTGATCGGACAGGCCCCCATCGATCTGCGTTTGCGACAGTCACACGGGCTGTCCATCCTTGCCATTCACCGTGGCGAAGAAACGTTGAGCCACGTCGAAACGGAAACCCATGAAGCCACCCATGTGGGGCTGGTGCCCTTGCAAGCGGGCGATACGCTGGTGGTGCATGTGCAATGGGAACGGCTCGCACGGGTGAAAAAGGACAAGAACTTCGTTGTGGTCACCACCGACTTCCCGCAAGAGGAACTCCGGCCGCACAAAGGGAACTGGGCACTTTTGTTCTTTGCGATCACGCTGGGGCTGATCCTGTTCACAGATGTGCTCTTGTCCCTGTGCCTGCTGGTGGGGGCCTTGGGGATGATCTTGTCCCGCGTTCTGTCGATCGACGAAGCCTATGAGGCCGTCAGTTGGAGCACAGTGTTCCTTTTGGCCTCTCTCATCCCGTTGGGACAAGCGGTGCAGAATACAGGCACAGCGGGCTGGATCGCGCACCAAATTTTGGTTCTGCTGGATGGCTGGCCCATTTTGGCCCTGCAGATCGGTCTGGCCGTGCTTGCAACGGCCTTCACGCTGGTAATGTCGAACGTCGGGGCGACGGTGCTGCTGGTGCCGCTTGCGATCTCGATTGCGATGGAAGCAGGGGCAAATCCGGCGGTGTTTGCACTGACAGTTGCAATCTCGACGTCCAATTCCTTCCTGATCCCGACCCATCAGGTTAACGCGCTGATCATGGGTCCTGCGGGCTATAAGGTGATGGATTTCGTGCGCTCAGGCGGGATCATGACGATCCTTTTCCTGATCGTCTCTATGATAGGGCTGACGCTGTTCTTTTAGGGTCAGTCCAACGGGCGGGCTTCATCCATCAGCATCACTGGAATGCCGTTCCGGATGGGAAATGCAACCTTGCCGTTCTTGCTGACCAACTCTTGCTTTGCCGCGTCATACTCGAGCGCGCCTTGGGTCATAGGGCAGACCAAAGCCTCAAGCATCTTGGGATCAAACTGGGTTTCACTCATTGCATGACCTCTTCACCGGAGCCGCCGCGCAGGGCGAATTCGATCAATGTCATGAGCGTTTCACGGCGCGTGGTCAAGGACGGTGCCTCAAGCAGGGCCTGCCGATCCTCTGGTTCAAACGGGCACAGCATCGAAAGAGAGTTGATCAACAACTCGTCCTCGGCCTCGCCAAGGCTTTCCCAATCTGTGGAAAGGCCATGCTCTTGCAGATACTTGCCAAGGACCTCCATGAAGGCAGGCCGGTCAAAATGCGGATCGGTTTCCGTCGGGCCCAAATCAGCCTCAAACCCCTGCCAATTGACCTTGCAGCGACGGTAAGGGGTGAACCCTTCGACCTCTTCGACAATCCGAAACCGCGACGCACCGGACAGGGTGATCATGTAACGGCCGTCCTGTGTTTCGGAAAAAGCGGTGACCTTACCGGCACAGCCAATGGTATGCAGCCGTCCCCCACCGGGTGTTTCATAAGGCTGAACCATCCCGATCAAGCGGTTCGACGTCTTCAGGACATCGTCCAGCATGGCCAGATAACGCGGCTCGAACAAATGCAGAGGCAACGGCGCGCGCGGCAAAAGCAGCGCACCCGGCAAAGGAAAGACCGGAATAACATCCGGCAGGTCGGTCTTCGATATCATGTATACAGAGGTAGGCCGTCCGCCCGATCAGGCAAATATCATCGACGACAGTTTTCTGCGACCACTCAGGACAATCGGATCTTTGGCCTCAAGCGCGTCAAATACCTTGAAAAGCTGGGTCTTGGCCGCGCCATCATTCCACTCGCGATCGCGGCGGAAAACCTCAAGCAACTGATCCACGGCCTCTTGGACCTGACCATTGGCATGGAGCGCGGTCGCAAGATCAAAGCGGGCTTGCAGATCGTCGGGTGCCGCATCAACGGCTGACTGCAATTCGGCAACGGGACCGGCATCCGCCGCCTCTTTGGCGAGCATGATTTGCGCATGTACAGCCTCCAACGCGGGATCGGTCGATATCTCTGCTGGTGCGCCGTTCAGAATGG
Source organism: uncultured Loktanella sp. (assembly GCA_964385035.1). GTDB lineage: Bacteria > Pseudomonadota > Alphaproteobacteria > Rhodobacterales > Rhodobacteraceae > Yoonia. The sequence goes on along the minus strand of CAYLMZ010000061.1, from coordinate 5,290 downwards.
CTTCGGCCTGATCCAGATCGCCCAGCGCCAGATAGGCACGGACCAATCCGGCATAGGCTGTTGCGTTGTTGGGTTCTTCTTGCAGGATGGCAGCAAAGGTCTCGGCGGCATCCGCAGCCGCACCCTCTTCCAGCATCTGCTCGGCTGCTTCGATCGCAGCACTCAGACCTTCATCAGCCTCACCACCCAAAGCGGCGATCTTTTCGACAAAGGCGTTGATCTCGCTAGGGGGCAGCGCACCTTGGAATCCATCAACCGGACGACCTTGGAAAAAGGCATAGACGGTCGGGATTGATTGCACCTGCAACTGTGCGGCATAGGCCTGATTGGCATCAACGTCGATCTTGACCATCTTGACACGGCCCTTGGCTGCGTTCACCGCCGCCTCAAGCGCTGGGCCAAGGGTTTTGCACGGGCCACACCACTGCGCCCAGAAATCCACGATCACCGGAACTGTTTGCGACGCCTCGATCACATCGGCAGCAAAGCTTGCGTCGGTTCCGTCCTTGATCAGATCAGTTGCGGCACCTTGCGTTTCACCAAGTTCAAGCATCCCGTGGTCTCCTTCATCGGTCAGTTGCGCCTTATATGTGCCCAAAGGGGGCCGAGGCCAAGGGGCAATGGCGCTTTACCTCTGAACACATGGCCCCTAGCGTGGCTGCATGACAAAATCCATTCTCACATTTGGCGATAGCAACACCTACGGGACACCACCTGCAGAAGCCCGAGGTCTGAACGCGCGGTTCGATGCCAGCACCCGCTGGCCAATGGTCATGCAGCGCGAATTGGGAAGCGATTACGCCGTCATTGAAGAGGGTCTGCCGGGCCGGACCACAGTACTGCCTGATCCGGTCATGGGCGCGCATATGGACGGGCAAGTTGGGCTGCGGATCGCACTGGAAAGCCACGGTCCCATCGACCTTCTGACCATCATGCTGGGCACAAACGACGCACAGACCCATCACGCACGCAGCGCCGAACAGATCGTTGGGGGGCTGGCAGCGCTCTTGTCTATCGCCCGATCAGAGCCCTACCAAACGCGGCACAACGGTTTTGACATCCTTCTGATCGCCCCGCCGCCAACCAAAGAGCAAGGAACCTACAAAGACAGTCAGATGGGGGCGACAGCGAAATCAGAAGCCTTTGCCGATCTCATCGCAGGGCTGGCTGCGCATTGGGGCCTGCCGTTTCTGGACGCAGGCCAGCTAATTGAAACTAGCCCCATCGACGGGGTGCATTTCAGTGCGGAAGCCCACATCATTCTGGGCAAAGCCATCGCCGCGAAAGTCCGCACATTATGAGCGCACCAAAGCTCGGCGCGATCGCTGTTGTTGCGCATGACGGCCGTGTGCTTTTGGTCAAGCGCAAGAAAGACCCTAACGCCAACACTTGGGGGTTTCCCGGCGGTCATGTCGAACTGGGCGAAACCGCCATGGATGCGGCCGTGCGCGAGTTGAACGAAGAAACAGGCGTGATAGGGCGTGCAGAGCGTTATCTGACAAACATTGATGTCATTCACCGCGACGCCGATGGTGCGGTTCAATTCCACTATCTGTTGGCAGCCGTGCAGTGCACATTCATCAGCGGCACACCGGTTGCGGCAGATGATGTCAGCGACGCGGGGTGGTTTACACCGCAAGAAACGATCGGGATTGCCCAGTCACCCAACCTGCAAACGGTCATCGCACTCCTGGACCTCTAAGGTTCAACCACCGCCACCATCGGCCCCAGTTGAAACCCGAAATCGCTGCGCCCCAAGTCCCGCGAAAACAAACGCGAAACCTTTCCGTCAAAGAACAGTGCGTTCGGCAAGCCAAGGCCATCACGGTAAAGCCGCCCGAACTCATGGAAGGTCACAGGTTCATTCGAGATGGCAAAAACAGCGCGAGTCCCGTCGGCACTCGTCCCTACCCCGTTTCGGATAAACCGGGACGTGCTGTCGGGCAAAAACCGCGGATGCAACGCACCATCAATGACCAGCATCGGCCCTGATTGAGAGGCATCGCGACACACAGGGGCTTCGTCTACATAGCGCAAAGTCTCAATCACGTGGGCCGTCTGATCGGTCAGACAAAAAACCCCATTGGGCAGCAGACCAAAGTTGCCCGGTCCCGCATTGGTGATGACGCGCATCGTCTCAATACCGTCTTCAACATAGTGCCCGACGGGGGCGCGGTCATCGTGATACATGCCGGCATTCATCGCAAACACGACAGAGCCAACATCAGGCTGCGCGGCCAGCCGGCTGAAGCTGCCAATCACACGTCCGGCGTCATCTTCATGGAAAAGGCGCAAATCCACGGCAGCCACCTCTACATCGCAAAGCGTGTAGCTCTTGCCGTCAAAGACCGTATCTTCGCAGATCGCAGCAAGGCTTGGGCTGGCCCAAAGCAGCAGCGCTGCCAAAAGCCCGCGCATCAGTCGTCAAGGTCCTGACGCACGTGATCCGTTGCCAAGAGCGCACGGGTTGCGTCCATCTGATCAAAAGTCCCATCGATCTGGAAACGCAGCTCGGGGGCAAATTTCATCGTGCCACCTTTGACAACCTGATGGCGAATTTCCACAGTGTTGCGGCGCAAGGCGGCCAAAGCCTCTTCCTTGCCCTGCCCACCTAAAGGCAAGACAAATGCAGTCGCAATCCGCAAGTCGGGTGACATGCGCACCTCGCCCACGGTGATCGACATTGCCGCCAATTCATCATCATGGATATCGCCACGTTGCAGCACCTCGGACAGGGTCCGGCGGATCATTTCGCCAACGCGCAACATACGCTGTGTCGGTGCCTTACCGGCGCGGTTTGAACTCTTAGCCATATCCCTCATGTAGCCGCGCAAGGCGGGCTTGCCAAGCAAGCCTTTGCGTCGCGGGCAAACCCTCGCTAAGAGGGGCGCAAGCAAAAGGACCAATCCCATGACCGACACACCAGGTATCGTCATCACAGGGGCATCAGGCCGAATGGGGCAGATGCTGATCAAGAATGTCTTGGCATCAGATAAATGCCATCTGGTGGCAGCGCTTGAGCGGACCGGCAACGCTTGGATCGGTCAGGACGTCGGCACAATGATCGGCGGGCAACCCATCGGGATGGCTGTGACCTCTGATGCGGTCGAAGCCTTCGCCAAAGCCCAGGCGGTCATTGATTTCACGGCCCCCGCCGCGACAGTCGCCTTTGCAGGTCTGGCCGCTCAGGCGCGCGCCGTGCATGTCATTGGCACAACCGGCCTGTCCGAAGAAGACCTCAAAGCGATCAATGCCGCCGCCCGCCACGCTCCGATTGTCAGGGCGGGGAATATGTCGCTTGGGGTCAACCTGCTGACACGGCTGACCGAAAAAGTAGCCGCCGCCTTGGATGAAGACTTCGACATTGAAGTGATCGAAGCCCATCACCACCACAAAGTCGACGCGCCGTCAGGCACGGCCCTTATGCTGGGCGAGGCAGCGGCCAAAGGGCGCGGCGTCAACCTCAAAGATGTCTGCGACAGCGGACGCGACGGGATCACAGGAGCGCGCAAGCGCGGGGATATCGGCTTCAGTGCGATCCGGGGCGGCGACATTGTGGGCGAACATGACGTGCTCTTTGCGGCAGCGGGCGAGCGGATCGTGCTGCGCCATGTGGCGACAGATCGGAGCATATTTGCGCGTGGGGCGCTCAAAGCCGCGCTTTGGGGGCAGGACAAAGCACCCGGCGAATACGACATGATGGATGTGCTGGGGCTTTGAGCTTTGGTCCGCGTTCGCAAGCAATATCATCACCGCACGGTAGGGGATGATATCTACCTTTGGGACATTCACAGGCTGATCCGTTTGTCACGCGGATTTGCGCCGCTCTCAGTGCCGCTTACTGCCATCGCAGAACTCGATGAGGACTGGTGGTATGAGCATAAAGGTACCGTCCCAACCCCCCGGTCAATCGCTGCACACCTTGAACTGGTGCGGGCTACCGACCTTGCGTATCCGATAATCCTGTGTGCCGAAGGGCGACTGATGGACGGGATGCACCGCGTTGTCAAAGCGCTGTCACAGGGTGAAACGCATATCCTGGCAGTCCGGTTTACCATGACGCCTGAACCTGACTACATCAACAAGTCTTTGGACGACCTACCCTATCCGGACGAAGACGTCTGACGGGGCGCAGGCGCCGCTCACATAAGGGTGAATGAACCAAACGGCCAACGGTTGCGTAAGAACAGTATCTTTATGACAATAGAGGTGCCGAATGAAACATCTTGCGCTGACAACCCTTTTGACGCTGACACCCATGTCCGCCTTGGCGGACGGGTTCGCACCGATCAAAGATGAAGAAACGTTCCTGTCCCTCGTCAAGGACAGGGAGTTGCGGATATTCCTCTATGGCTTGCGCCTGCAGGTGCGCGAGGGGGGGACGATCCAAGGCTCTGCACTTGGCAGCGACATTACAGGCACTTGGGATTGGCAGGACGGGTATTTCTGCCGCGAGATGGCATGGGGCGAAGATCCGATTGAATACAACTGCCAATTGGTCGAAGCACGCGGCGAAGACCGTATGCGCTTTACTGTAGATCAGGGCGCTGGGGACTCTGCGACATTCCGGTTGCAGTAGCTACCCAACATCATCCGCGCCATACTTCAGGATCACAGGGACAATAAGGTCCTCTTCGTCGATCAGGTGACGATCCAAAAGGCGCTCAAGTTCAGCCAACGTCGTGTGAAACAGACCAGCCTGATCCTGTAATCGGGTCCTGTCCAAACGGGCACTTAAGACCTTATTCGCGCCAGACACGAAAACAGACAGGCGCTCATCTAGATCATGGTGATCCTTGTCCAGCATTTCAAATCCTCGAGATATCCGCGGGTCCTTTGCCGACAAAATTGGAAAGTAATGCTGGTCCTCAATTGTATGATGAGCGTGCAACTGTTGCACAAACATACCCCCGTAGCGTGATAGCAGCGTGGCATAGCGATCCGGTGCGATGGACCTATCCAGCAGGCCCTCGGTGCCTTTGCGCATCTCATCCATCAACCGTCGGAACATCAAATGGCGATCAAGCCAGAATGCGATCAGCTCATTGAACCCAGGATCCGCAGTCCAGTCAGCGCGAGGATAGTCCCTTAACAAGACCTGCAAGGCATCAGGCAGGCCCTTGCGATCCACCAGCCCAAGTTCTTCCATCTTTATACGCCGCTCTTAATAATCGCGTTCAAAGAAGATACCGATCCCGGTTTCACCGTCTTGATCGACGCTACCCTTGGCCGTGATCTCGTTGGTGATATCGAGATTGATGTTGATCTCGGTGTCGCCCTCGCTTGTCAC
>CAYLMZ010000060.1:12136-14439 GCA_964385035.1 uncultured Loktanella sp. | reverse complement strand
TGGGCAAGAACCTGCAAGACCACCTACAGGCGCGCCTTGTCTATAAATGCAACGAACCGACCCTGAATGATGAAGTCAGCTCGCTCTTTGGCCAAGCCAAGATCGGGTTGAAATACCTGATGTTCCGCGCGGGGCCGATGACAATGGCGGCAAGCCTTGCGACGGGCTTTATGAAAACGCGGGACGACCTGGAGACACCGGACATTCAATTCCACGTCCAACCGCTATCGGCCGAAAATCCCGGCAAGGGTGCGGACAAATTCTCGGCATTTACGATGTCGGTCTGCCAACTCCGCCCCGAAAGCAAGGGCGAGATCAAGCTGCAAAGCAACGACCCACGCACCTACCCCAAGATCATCCCGAACTACCTGTCGACCGAAACGGATTGCCAGACGGTTGTGGCAGGGGTGAACATCGCGCGCAAAATCGCACGGCACGCGCCGCTGACCAGCAAGATCAGCGAAGAGTACCGCCCCAATCCGTCGCTTGATATGGACGACTATGAAGGCACACTCGACTGGGCACGCAACAACACGGCATCGATCTATCATCCGACCGGCACCTGCAAGATGGGTGATGGAAAGGATGCGGTGGTCGATGCACGCCTGCGTGTGCATGGAATCACGGGGCTACGGGTCGCCGATTGTTCGATTATGCCCGAGATCGTCTCTGGAAATACCAACGCGCCGGCGATCATGATCGGTGAAAAAGCCTCTGATCTGATCCTCGAAGACGCCTAGACGTCGTTTTTCTAGGGTGCGCGTCGCTGCGTGCCCTTGACCGGCCCCGCCCAATCCCCGATTGTAATCACGATGGTTTTCACGCGGTGAAAAAGCGCGTGGGATGAAAAGGGAATACGGTGAGGAAGAGCCAAAGCGCGCCAAATCCGTGACTGCCCCCGCAACTGTGAGCGGCGAGCGACCCCGAAGATCACCACTGGACCATAGCGTCCGGGAAGGATCGGGGAAGTAACGACCCGCAAGTCAGGAGACCTGCCATCAAGACGTTAACTCACACCGGGCGGGGTGCCTGGAATGGAGATCATGATGGTAAATTCGGCTCACGCCACCCAAAACATGTCCAATCTGCCCCTGCATTATCGCGGAGGGCGACATGGACCGGACAACACAACATCGCATTACCGTCTGCACCTCGTGTAGACACAAAGGGTCGGACTGCCGGCCCGGTTATGAACTGATCGAAAAACTACGCAAAGCGATCAAAGCCGCTGGCGACAGTATCCCAGAGGACTTTGCCATCTCTGGCGTCGCTTGCATGGCAGGCTGTGACCGTCCTTGCACCGTGGCGTATCACGGGACGCAAAAGGCCACGTATCTTTTTGGGGACATGACACCCGAAGACGATATTGACGATCTGGTGGAATTTGCCCGCCAATATGCGGTGCTGCACGACGGCTGGTGCTCTTCCGTCGATCGCCCCGGCAAGCTGCGCAAAAACACACTCGCCCGCGTGCCTGCGGCGATGATCGCAATCGAAGACAGCAAGGCGCTGGTCTCATGAGCGGCGCAAGTCTGATAGTCAATAACGTGAGCTGGCGCCCGCGTAAAAAAGCACCGCTGCTCTTGCATCCAACATCGTTTGAGGTCGCCGCAGGCCGTGTTCTTGGGGTTGTCGGTCCGAACGGCGCGGGTAAATCCACCCTTTTGCGTCTGCTTTACCGTTTCCAGGCCCCCACCACAGGCCATGTCAAAGTAGACGGCCAAGACATTTGGACCATGCCTGCGCGCCAGGCAGCCCAATCAGTGGCCGCCGTGTTGCAGGAACAAGCCGCGGCCTTTGGTCTTTCTGTGCGCGAAATCGTAGCCCTTGGGCGCTCACCGCATCTGACGGGCATGGCACGGCCGGGACCCTCAGATCGGCAAATTGTCGATGAGATGCTCGACCTGCTGGACCTCACAGCTATGGCAAACCGAGATTTCGGTACGCTTTCAGGGGGCGAAAAGCAGCGGGTCATGGTCGCCCGCGCCTTGACCCAACAGCCCAAAGTGCTGGTACTGGATGAGCCGACAAACCACCTTGATATCCGGCACCAACTCGAGGTGCTGGCCTTGATTAAGCAACTGGATCTGACAATTGTCGTATCGCTCCATGATCTGAACATGGCCGCGAACATCTGCGACCAGATCCTTATGCTCGAAAACGGTTATCCGCGCGGCTTTGGCGCGCCAGATGACTTGCTGACTGAGACACTTGTCTCAAGCACATTTCGCGTAGATGCCCGCCGCGAGCGGTTGGCGCCCAGCGAAAACAACCATCTTTCCTTCCACCTTCCTACGACCTGA
>CAYLMZ010000060.1:0-12036 GCA_964385035.1 uncultured Loktanella sp. | reverse complement strand
ATCGTGAACTACGGACAGGTCACTGCAGCACAAAAGCGGGAATTCATGATGACGAACCCTGCCTTTGCCGATCTTGACGCAGTCAAGAATGACCGTTTCGTCGTGCTGGAATATGTTGAGGCAACTCCGGGACCGCGCAACATCGAAGCCGTCAAGACACTCGCTGCCGGTTTCCGGACCGAGTAGGCCATGGTGACCGCCGACCGTCATATCAGCGCCAAGGCGCGGGCACGCAGCCCGATGCGCTTGACGGTCGGCATTGCCATTGCAGCCCTGTTTCTGTCTGTCTCAGTCGCAGTCAGTGTCGGTGCCGTCTCGGTCCCTCTGCCCACGGTTTGGGGGATCGTTGGCAATAAAATCATCCCCGGGATGGTCACACCCGATTGGTCCGCAGGCCGCGAAGCGATCGTCTGGGACATCCGCATGCCACGCGCTTTGCTGGCCTGTCTCGTTGGTGCCGGGCTGGCCATTGTGGGTGCGAGCCTGCAAGCCGTCACGCGCAATCCGCTATCTGACCCGCATCTGTTGGGGATCTCATCAGGTGGGGCTTTCGGAGCGATCCTTGCGCTGTTGCATACAGGGCTGTTCTTGGGGCTGCTCACTGTCCCGCTTTTTGCATTTCTGGGGGCATTGGGGGCCACACTCATCGTGCTTGGGGTTTCACAATTCGCCAATGCAACCAGCGCTGACCGACTGGTTCTTGCAGGGGTAGCTGTCTCTTTCATTGTGATGTCTGCCGCCAACGCGCTGATCTTTTTGGGCGATCCCAGAGCAGCACATACGGTCGTTTTCTGGATGCTTGGCGGGCTTGGGCTCGCACAATGGAGTCACCTGATCTACCCGCTGGTGATCCTGATCATCGCGAGTGCCTTTCTGATTGCGAACACCCGCAACCTCAACGCCATGACGATCGGGGATGAAACGGCAGCAACCCTTGGGATTGCTGTTGGACGTTTTCGGCTGACTGTCTTTGTCGTCGGCGCGCTGATCACCGGGGTGATGGTGGCATTCTCGGGGATCATAGGCTTTGTCGGTCTTATGATCCCGCATATCGTCCGTCTGATCGTCGGCGGAGACTACGCACGGGTGCTACCCGTCTCAGCGCTGATCGGCGCGATTTTCCTGATCTGGGCGGATATCTTTGCACGCACCATCATGGCACCAGACGATATCCCCATTGGGATCGTAACAGGGCTGATCGGTGGCGTCTTCTTTATCTGGCTGCTGAGACGCCAGCAAAGCTAAAGGACGTTTGCTGTTTCGAAACCTTTTGCGTGCATCAAGCACGCGAAAGGAACAAAGATGCGGCGAATTGCTATTGGCCTCTGTGGGCTTGTTGTTGGTCTGGGCTCGCCACTTTTGGCGCTTGGAACCAACGTCGCAGATCGTGACGATGACCTTGTGCTGGTGCTGGCCAATCCATTCGGACCGTCGGTTAAAACGATTATTAGCCAAGCCAATCTGACCGAAATCTATCCTGAGCGTGCACCTTTCGGGGGTTTCGCCACAATTTCGGGCCCCGAAGACGCCGAAAAACTACGTGCATCCGGGGCATTTTTTTTGCTGTCTGGTGAAAGGATACTGGCGCTATGCGGATCGTGAACAATGGACGAGCGTGGCTTTCAAAGCTGGGGGAACGCACTGTGCAAAGAGGGGCAAATGTTCTTCTCACCCCGTTGCCTGCCGCGGCCAGCCTGCTGATCGTCGGGGCAGACAATTGGTGGGTATTTGCGTTTGCAGGTGGCTTGATCGGAATCCTAGGACAATTTTCCGGGGCATTTGGCCCCGGCATGCGGGACTACATGCTTGCTTTCTGCTTCGTCATACATGGGATCATCTTTACCGCGGCCTTTTCCGGCCATCCGTGGCAGATCGATTCACACATGATGTTCTTTGCGCTCCTTGCGGTCATTGCGACATTGGGCAGCGCGGGGGTCTTGCTATTCGCGGCTGGCCTCATCGCGGTGCATCACATTTCACTTGGGCTCCTGCTGCCGGCACTGATTTTCCCAACCGGCATCGGTGCAGAAAACATCGGTCGGATCCTGTTCCATGCCGGAATCGTCGTTTTGGAAACCGGGGTGCTGCTGGTGAACATCATCAAACGGGCAGAAGCGACCCGGCTCATCGCTGCCGAAAAGGAAGCTGCCCAACACCAAAGACAGGCTGCTGTCGCTTCAGAACAGGTGGCGCAGACACAGCGTGAAGATACACAACGCGTTGTCGGCATCTTGCAAGACAGGCTTACTGCCCTTGACAGGGGTCAACTCGACTGCCGGATCTCAGATGCACTCCCGGCAGAATTCGAACCTCTCAAACAAAGCTTTAACTCAACGGTTGGCAGGCTGACAGACATTATGCGACAGGCCAATAAAATCGCTGGCCAAATGCGCAGTCGCGGCGAAGAGGTGGGAAACGTCTCACAGGCGCTGGCACACAGGGCTGCGTCGCAGGCGGCTACACTGGAAGAAACGGCAGCTGCCTTGCAGGAATTGACGACCGCTATCAGCGACGCAGCCAGCAATGCAGGGAACGCTAGTAAAACGGCAACGACAGTGCGCCAAGGCGCTGAGGAAACAGGCGATGTGGTGCAAGGTGCTGTCGATGCTATGGCGATGATCGAACAGTCCTCGGCGCAAATTTCCAAGATCATCTCAGTGATCGATGACATCGCCTTTCAGACAAATCTGTTGGCTCTGAACGCAGGGGTAGAGGCGGCTCGCGCCGGTGAAGCCGGACGTGGATTCGCCGTGGTTGCGACCGAAGTCCGGGGACTTGCCCAGCGCTCGGCTGAGGCGGCACATGAAATTCGTGACCTCATCTCTGAAAGCTCCGCACAGGTCGCGGAGGGGGCAGACCTTGTTGGCAAAGCGGGAACAGCAATTGCACGGGTCGTCGCAGAGGTGGCGGAAATCTCAGCGACAGTCGAAACGATCTCTCACGGGATGCAAGAACAGTCGAGCGGCCTGAAAGAGGTCAACATCGGCATGACCGGACTGGACAAAGTGACCCAGCAAAACGCAAGCGTGGCCGATACCCTGATGCATGACGGTGCCAAACTCAACAGGCTCGCGATTGAGCTGGCAGAGGTGATGGCCCATTTCACATCGTCAGATGCGTCCCAAAAGCAACGCGCAGCCTAGTCAGAGAACAGGCCGCGCGTCAATGTCGAGCAAGGGACAGACACTAACCGCATTTCGAGTAGCCACACGATCCGCAGGTCATGCAGCCTTCAACCATCCGCAATTCATAGGAACCACAACTCGAACAGGCCTTACCCCGAGGTGCACCATTGATCGCAACCACATCCGCTTGCGGGTCAACCTTCAGCCCCATCCCCTCGCCCGCAAGAAACCCTGTTGCGACCATGTGCTTTTCAATCACACCCCCGATTGCGGCAAGGATGGAAGGGACATATTTTCCTTGCATCCACGCCCCGCCACGAGGGTCAAATACGGCTTTGAGTTCTTCAACAACAAACGACACATCACCCCCACGCCGGAACACGGCTGAGATCATGCGGGTAAGAGCGACAGTCCAGGCAAAATGCTCCATGTTCTTGGAGTTGATAAAGACCTCGAATGGTCTGCGATGCCCTCCGACAATCAGATCATTGACGGTAATATAGATAGCGTGCTCACTGTCAGGCCATTTCAGCTTGTAGGTTGCGCCCTCCAACTCCTGCGGACGGTCCAAGGGTTCCGACATATAGACCACCTCGCCTTCACTTGGGAAGGCGGTGCCCGTTGCATCCTCGGAGCCTCCGGCGGGAGTTTTTTGACCAAGATGAAGAGAGGAGTTGTCCTCTGACGGCTTCTCTTCACTGACACTCAGCACCGACCCCGTCACATCATTGGGGCGGTAAGTTGTGCACCCTTTGCAGCCCTGATCCCACGCGGCCATGTAAACCTCTTTGAAGGCATCAAAACTGATGTCCTCTGGGCAATTGATCGTCTTTGAGATTGAACTGTCGATCCACTTTTGTGCCGCTGCTTGCATGCGCACATGATCCAGCGGCGCAAGGGTCTGGGCATTCACGAAGTAGTCGGGCAGCGGCGCGTCTCCTTTCAGATCACGCCACATCTGCACGGCATAATCGACGACTTCTTCCTCTGTGCGCGACCCATCCTTTTGCAGAACTTTGCGGGTGTAGGCATAGGCAAAAACAGGCTCGATCCCGGAAGAGACATTGCCCGCATAAAGACTGATCGTGCCGGTTGGGGCAATCGAGGTCAGGAGTGCGTTGCGAATTCCGTGTTGCGCAATCGCATCCCGCACATCGGCATCCATCGCCTGCATTGCACCGCTGGCGAGGAACTTTTCTGCGTCAAAAAGTGGGAAGGCCCCCTTTTCCTTGGCAAGGTCGACTGATGCAAGATAGGCCGCGCGCGCGATTTGACCCATCCACTTGTCTGTCTGTGCAGCCGCCTCCTCTGACCCATAGCGCAAGCCCATCATCAACAGCGCATCAGCAAGACCTGTCACACCCAGGCCAATGCGTCGTTTGGCGCGGGCTTCTTGCGCCTGCGCCTCCAGCGGAAAACGACTTGCGTCTACCACATTGTCCATCATCCGCACGGCGGTCGCGACCAGATCGGACAGTCCCGCTTCATCCAATGCCGCTGTGGCCTCAAACGGGTCACTCACCAGCTTTGCCAGATTGACCGATCCCAACAAACAAGCCCCATAGGGTGGCAAAGGCTGTTCGCCGCACGGGTTCGTTGCCGCAATCGTTTCGCAGTAGTTCAGGTTATTCATCTGGTTAATGCGGTCGATGAAAATCACACCGGGTTCGGCGTAATCATAGGTCGAGCGCATGATCTGATCCCACAAATCCCTGGCACGCACGGTCTTGTAGACCGCATCACCGAATACCAGATCCCATGAACCATCTGCTTTCACCGCGTCCATGAAAGGGTCGGTGACCAGGACCGACATGTTGAACATGCGTAACCGGGCTGGGTCAGATTTGGCGGTGATAAAGTCTTCGATATCGGGATGATCGCACCGCATGGTCGCCATCATGGCCCCTCGACGCGATCCGGCGGACATGATGGTCCGGCACATGGCATCCCAGACATCCATAAAGGACAAAGGGCCAGACGCATCTGCTGCCACGCCTTTCACACCCGCCCCTTTGGGTCGGATGGTCGAGAAATCGTAACCAATTCCGCCACCTTGCTGCATCGTCAGCGCAGCTTCTTTCAACATGTCGAAAATGCCGCCCATGCTATCCGGCACAGTGCCCATGACAAAACAATTGAACAGCGTCACCGCGCGTGCCGTGCCTGCGCCAGCCGTGATCCGGCCAGCCGGCAGATATTTGAAATCCGCCAAAGCGTCGTAGAACCTGTCCTCCCATTCGGCAGGGTCTTGTTCAACCGCTGCCAAAGAACGGGCAATTCGGCGCCAGGTATCTTCGACCGTCTCATCGATCGGAGTGCCATCCGCTTCTTTAAAACGATACTTCATATCCCAGATTTGTTCGGCGATCGGGGCGGAAAAAGCGGACATGAGCGGCGACTCCTTTAGGTGGTGCGGGCAGACCTGCATCTTACGGGGTTGGGACGATCTTGAAAACGGTTTTTGACGGGGTGCGTCGCAACGACCGCCCTCTTGACTATACCATATATAGTGATTGCCACAACGGCATACACCAAATAAACCCATACAGTCGGATGTTGAATCACGCAGCCGCAGCGATACCTTAACCCCGTGGGGAAAGAGATGAGCAAAACAGTCCATTTGGTCAAACTCTCGGTCGGAACCGAGGACATGGCAGGCCTTGCCGCATGGCAGGCAACCCGCCGTGCTCAGGCCGAGGATGGCTGCCCTCGCCATATCACCCGCATGTGGCCCAGACGCGAGGCTGAAATCCTGAACGGCGGGTCGATCTTCTGGGTTATCAAAGGGGTCATCCTTTGTCGCCAGCCGATCCTGCGCCTCGATGAATACCTATCAGCAGACGGCATCCGGCGCTGCGCTATAGTCTGCAAGCCCGGTCTCATCCGGGTTGAGGCGACGCCCAAACGGGCGTTTCAAGGGTGGCGCTACCTGTCCGTCACGGACGCACCACGCGACTTGCCTCAGGGGCGGCAAGACGAGGAACCCCTCCCGCCCGAGCTTTCCAAAGCACTCGCAGCCATCGGTGTGCGCTAGTCAGATAGGCTGCTCCATGTCATGATCCGTGACAGGAGGAGCCGCCATGACAATTTTCACCAGCCCCTACGCTGACGTCGCCACCCGTGATCAGACCATCACAGAGCGTGTGTTTGAAGGACTACACCAGCGACCTGACGACGTCGTGCTGACCGACGGCCCGACAGGCCGGACGATGACCGCCGCAGCCTTTGTCGATCAGGTGAAATCGCTCGCGGGCGGGCTTGCCAAGGCAGGCTACGGGGCGGGGAAAACCGTCGCATTGATGGCTCCAAATATTCCCGAATACGCGGTAATTTTTCACGGTGTTGCCTGGGGCGGCGGCACGATCACGACGCTCAACCCCACCTATACCGCCAGCGAAGTGGCGCATCAGCTGAAAGATGCCGGGGCTGATGTCTTGATCACCATTCCCGACTTCATGGAAACCGCCCTCGCGGGGGCAGGCAATGTCCCTGTGATCGCCATAGGAACCGCGGAATTTGCTGCGCTCTTTGGGCCCCCTTTGGGCGAACAGGTTCCCGTTGACCTTGATACCTTCACCGTGGTCCTGCCCTACTCATCAGGGACCACAGGTTTACCCAAAGGGGTCATGCTTTCGCACCGCAATCTGGTGATCAACGTGGATCAGACCATCGTTGCCGCCGATTTTCAGGCAGGCGAGGTCACAGCGGCCTTTCTGCCGTTCTTCCATATCTATGGCATGACTGTGTTGATGAATGTCCACCTTGCCGGTGGTGGTGCCATGGTCACGATGCCGCGCTTTGATCTGCCCTTCTTCCTGCAAATCAGCCAGGATCATCAATGCCAGCGCATGTGGGTCGTTCCGCCTGTCGCCCTTGCGCTGGCCAAACATCCGTTGGTCGATGACTATGATCTGTCTCACTTGCGCGAAGTGTTCATCGCCGCAGCACCCTCCGGCCCCGAGCTTTCTGACGCGATCGCAGTGCGGCTTGGTTGCACGGCATTGCAAGGCTACGGGATGACTGAACTCAGCCCTGTCAGCCACGTGGTTCCCCGAGACGCCCCGCGCTCCGGTGCGGCGGGGGTTTTGACACCCAACACCGCTTGCAAGATCGTCGACATTGACAGCGGCGACGTGCTTGGCCCCGATGCCGAGGGCGAATTGTGGATCAAAGGCCCGCAAGTCATGCAAGGCTATCTGGGCAATCCGACTGCCACAGCCGAGACGATTACCCCCGATGGCTGGCTACGCACTGGTGATATCGCAAGGATCGACGCAGACGGCTACATGTTCATCACCGACCGCCTGAAAGAGTTGATAAAGTACAAAGGGTTCCAAGTCGCCCCCGCTGAACTTGAGGCTACGCTTGTCGCGATGGAAGGGATTACGGATGCCGCCTGTGTAGGCCAACCAGATGACGAAGCAGGCGAGCTTCCAGTCGCTTTCGTCGTGCGGTCCGAAGGCGGGCCAGATGCCGCGGCGATCAAGGCGAGTATCGCCGAACAGCTTGCCACCTATAAACAACTCCATGCTATTCACTTTGTCGATGAAATCCCAAAATCTGCATCGGGGAAAATTCTGCGGCGGTTCTTACGCGACAAGCTCTCGGTCTGATCTGCTGGACGAAAGAGGACGGGCCACTATAGTCACCGCTCTGACCTGACAAGGACCTCTGATGAAGCCCACCTCACCTCGCGCCGCCCGACGCCAGTCCGCAAAATCTGGCAAGAACGTCCTTACCCTTGAGGCGCTGGCACAGCGCGTGACCAAGGCGCGTGTCGGTGGCGCAGATAAAATACGTCTCGAACGTGCCAAACGTATCCTGACCTCATATCTGCAAACCGCCTTCGCCCATCAGATCCCGGTCAAAGACGTGGTGGACGAAATGGCCAGCGGAAAAGCGGCCTGGCGCTTGGGGATGGCGATCCGAGACGAGATGATGAAATCCCCACCAGAGGTGGTGCGAAACGCTGCCTGCGGCGATGGCTGCGCCTTCTGTTGTATCCTGTCGGGCGGTGAAGGCGGTGTCATCACCGGCTTTGAAGCCGGCCAACTGCACGCGGCCCTGAGCCCACTTGCGGGCCAACCAGACGGGCGCGCATGGCACAAAAGCGCATGCCCCGCCCTTGATCCTGACACACGTAGTTGCCGCGCCTATGAAGCCCGCCCGATGATCTGTCGTTCTTTTGTCTCAACGGATGCCAAAGCCTGCGAAGCGAACGCTCAAGGCGGCAAAGAACTGGGCGCGGGTCTCTTGGGCAACCATGTCGATTATCTCATGGTGCTCGCGGTCTGCCGCGCCACCCTGAAAGGGATCACGCAGGTGCAGACCTACTCTTTAGCCGAAACAGCGGCGCTTGGCGTCGCAGGTTCGGGCGGCTTTGAAGACGCAAAGCACAAATCCAGCGCCCTTGAAACCGCCTGCCGGGACGCAATCAACGCAGCGGGATAAGCGCGGTCAAGTTCACACCAAAGCTCTGCACCCCTTCATCTTGGCAAGAAAACTCCCGCCGGAGGCATCCGCCGTTTGAGCAGCAGGACCACAAGTGGTTCGAAGGAACGTCGGTCAGCCGCGCATCCAGCAACACCCCCGACGCGCGCTAAACCCCCAGCACCATCTGGAGCGTTTTGAGTGTCTGGCGTTGCGCATCTGTCCAATCCTTGCGACGCCCACGAAACAGCGTGGCCTGCGAGGCATGGATCAACCCATCATCCAAAATCTTCAAACCATTTGCGCGCAACGTCTCACCGGTCGAGGTAATATCGGCAATCGCTTCAGCCGTTTCGTTCTTAACGGTCCCTTCAGTGGCGCCCTGACTATCGACCAGTTGATAGTCAGCGACACCCTGTTCACGCAGGAACTCTCGCACAAGCCGGTGGTATTTCGTGGCGATCCGCAGCCGGAAGCCGTGCTTGCGCCGGAACGCAGCGGCAGCAGCATCCAGATCATCAAGCGTGTTCACATCGACCCAGAACTTTGGCACAGCGATGATCAGATCAGCACCGCCAAAGCCCATCGGGGCCAAGGCTGTAACACGGGCATCCCAATTTGCCAGCTTTTCGCGGACCAGATCAGAACCCGTTACGCCCAAATGAATATTGCCAGCCGCCAGTTCGCGCGGGATCTCGCCTGCGGACAAAAGGACAAGCTCAACACCGTCGATCCCGTCGACAGCACCCGCATACTCGCGATCAGAGCCTGACTTGCGCAAACCGACCCCGCGACGGCCAAACCAGTCAAAGGTCTTTTCCATCAATCGGCCCTTGGACGGCACACCCAGCTTCAGCATCACTTCAACCCCAACACCAGATCAGGACGGATCACACCACCCACCGCCGGCACCGCCCGGCCTTGCCCCAATTGTGCTGTCAGCGCATCATATCGTCCACCGGTTGCCACAGGCGGCAAATCAGGGCGATCACTGGCGTAGAATCCAAAGACAAACCCGTCGTAATACTCCAGCGACGTGCGACCGTAACTGCCTTCAAACTCAAGACTGGCGACATCAACACCACACGCCATCAAGGCTTCAAGCCGCGCATCAAGGCCGACGACAGCATCACCAATCGCCGGCATATCGACCGCAATGTCACGCAGCGCACTCAGCACATTGTCGGCCGTTTCACGCAAACCCAAGATGGCATCGATCAAGGCGATCTCTTCACCAGAGATTGGGGCAGCGGCGCTATCGGCTCGCAACGCATCAATCCGGGCCTGCACTTCTGCCCGGCTGCGCAACCCGATCTCGGGGCCGGCGTCAGCAAAAGGATCGTCCGCTGCCAAAAGGGCCGCACGTGCACCCAAGGTGCCAGCAGCACCAAACCGCTTCATCAACGCACGAAATCGGCCCGGGCGCCAAATATGGCGCAAGAGTGCAGCTTTACGATCATCCGTGGTCCGCAACCCGCGCACAGCAGCCATCAGAACCCCGATATCACCAGTGGCCGCACGCACCGGCAGCCCCGCCAGCCCTTCAGCAACCGCGGCAAAAACCTCAGCATCGGCAGCGGCGGGGTTTTGTCCATCAAAGACCTCAAAGCCGACCTGCACATATTCATTGGCGCGGGTCTCATCGACCTCTTGTTTACGAAACACCTTTCCAGAGTAAGTATAGCGCGCAGGCTCGGCTTGCGTTTCCATATGCATCTGCACGACAGGCACAGTGAAGTCAGGGCGCAAGACCATTTCACCACGTAGCGGGTCAGCGGTCACATAAGCTCGGGCGCGAATATCCTCACCATAAAGGTCCAGCAGCGTATCGGCCGGTTGCAAGACATCTGCCTTGATCACCGCGGCCCCTTTGGCAGCAAAGAGGTCCCGCAGGCGGCGCGCCTCTGTCAGGGTCTGCGCGCTCGTCATTTCTGCACCTTCCCAAGGCCGACCGCCGCGCCAATGACACAAGCCACAAGGCCACCTGCAAGCACTGGGACACTCAGCCGGATGGGCATCTCAACAAGAAAAGGAAGCGCCAAAGCCATGACGCCCAAGACAATTGCCAGCAACCACCATGGAACCGCAAACACTGATAGCAAGTCGCCCATTACGTGGCCTGCCCATCCAGAATCGCCTTGACCCGCGCGACCATCTCGGTGCGGGGCACCTCATACTGGCTCGGACGGTCCTTCCATTCTTCGAGTGTGGCGTCCTTGGCAATCTCGGCGCCAAGGATCAGGTCCTTGATCTGGACCACACCCTGATCAAACTCATCGCCACCGGCAATAATCGCGACGGGCGAATTGCGCTTGTCCGCATATTTCAACTGATTGCCAAAGTTCTTGGGGTTGCCCAGATAAACCTCTGCCCGGACGCCAGCCTGCCGCAGTTCTGCAACCATCGTCTGGTAGTCTGCCATCCGGTCACGATCCATGACGGTGACAACGACGGGGCCAACGGCGTCCGAAGTAACGCGGCCCTTGGCGCGCAAAGCCGCCAGCAAACGGTCCACACCAATCGAAACACCCGTGGCAGGCACCGATTGCCCAGTAAAACGTTTGACCAGATCATCATAGCGGCCACCACCGGCAACAGAGCCAAAGTTGCGCGGACGCCCCTTTTCGTCTGTCACCTCAAAGGTCAACTCCGCCTCGTAGACGGGACCGGTATAGTAACCAAGACCGCGGACAACAGATGGATCAATCACGATACGGTCGGGGCCGTAGCCTTGGGCTTCGAGCAGATCAGAAATCATCTCAAGTTCGGCTACACCTTCACCACCGACGACCGAGTCAGCAACCAATTCGCGCAAACGGGCAACGGTCGCGGCACCAGTGTCGCGCTTGGCATCCATAAAGCCCATCACGACATCCGCCTGCCCCTCATTCAGCCCCGCACCCTCGGTAAAGTCCCCGCTCTCATCCTTGCGGCCTTCACCCAAGAGTGCACGGACGCCAGCGACACCCAAACGGTCCAGCTTATCAATCGCACGGAGCACAATCCCGCGTGCGGCTTCCTTGTCGTCGCCCGACAGGCCAGCCACCTCAAGCACACCATTGAGGACTTTGCGGTTATTCACCCGAATGATGTAATCACCACGTGGGATACCCACCTCTTCCAGCGTATCCGACAGCATCGCACAAATCTCGGCATCCGCGGCAACACTGGGCGCACCCACGGTGTCGGCGTCACACTGATAAAACTGACGGAAACGGCCCGGACCGGGCTTTTCATTGCGCCAGACAGGACCCATCGCATAGCGGCGATAGGGGCTGGGCAGGTCATTGCGGAACTGGGCCGCGACACGGGCCAGAGGGGCGGTCAGATCATAGCGCAGGGCCAGCCAGTCATTGTCCTCCTGCCATGCAAAGACACCTTCGTTCGGACGATCCACATCCGGTAGAAATTTACCCAGCGCCTCAACCGTTTCCACAGCAGAGGTCTCAAGCGCATCAAACCCATAGCGATGATAAACAGC
>CAYLMZ010000059.1:0-14618 GCA_964385035.1 uncultured Loktanella sp. | reverse complement strand
GGCCACAGCCCGATTTGCCATATCAAGAGCTTTCATCCGCAGGATGATCACTATGGTATGTCTGCCCTGACGGCTGCTGCTGCTGCGATTGATGTGCATAACGCCGCGTCGCGGTGGTCCAAGGCCCTTTTGGACAATGCTGCACGTCCGTCTGGTGCGATTGTCTATCGTGGTGGTGATGGTCAATCCTCGCTGTCGCCGGATCAGTATGATCGTCTATTGGGTGAGATGGAGACCCAGCACCAAGGCGCCCGCAATGCTGGCCGCCCGATGTTGCTGGAAGGTGGTTTGGATTGGAAGCCCATGGGCTTTTCACCATCTGACATGGAGTTTCAAAAGACCAAAGAGGCAGCAGCGCGCGAAATCTCTGTGGCGTTTGGTGTCCCGCCGATGATCCTCGGGATTCCAGGTGATGCGACTTACGCCAATTACCAAGAGGCGAACCGCGCATTTTATCGGCTGACGGTTTTGCCATTGGTTACCCGTGTGCTTGAGCGTTTGGGCGCCTGGTTGTCAGACATGACGGGCGAAGAGGTCACTTTGCGCCCTGATCTGGATCAGGTGCCTGCATTGTCTGTCGAGCGGGATGCCCAATGGCGTCGCGTCTCTGACGCCGCGTTTCTGACTAACGCCGAAAAGCGCCATCTGCTTGGGCTTCCTGCGATGGAGGTTGGCGATGGATCCTAAGGTTGTCGATATCTCGGGCAAGCCCCGCTTTCATCCACCGCCAGTGCCGGATTTCTGGTTTGCCCAGGTCGATCACAGGCTGGGTCGCATTGAAGCCATGGTCGCCCGCCTTGAGCGGCAAATCTGGACGATCGTCTGCGGCTGCGCCGGTTTGATGATCTTTGAAATTGTAAAAGTCCTCAGCGGGAGTTTGGGATGAATTTGGAACACAAGTTTTGCACGTCACTGAGAGAGCTTTCGGTGACCGATGGCACAGTGATCAGTGGCTATGCGTCGCTTTTTGGGGCGGCGGATCAGGGGGGGGATGTGGTGGCCGAAGGTGCCTATGCCACGTCATTGTCCAAGGAGCGTTCGATCAAGATGCTTTGGCAACATGATCCGGCCCAGCCTATCGGGGTTTGGGACGAGGTCCGTGAAGACGCCAAGGGGCTTTGGGTGAAGGGTCGTTTGCTGACCGATGTTGCAAAGGGCCGCGAGGCCGCATCCTTGATCGCCGCAAAGGCCATTGATGGGCTGTCGATTGGCTATCGCACCGTCAAGGCCCACAAGGACGACACGGGCAACCGCATTTTGACCGCGTTGGATCTATGGGAGGTGTCGCTCGTGACTTTTCCGATGTTGCCCGAGGCCCGCGTCGGTGCCAAGGCCCGCGATCCTGACACACTTGCGATGCAGGCCGTCACGGAAGCCTTTGAGAGTGCCCGCGCGAGCCTGTCGCGCACCTAACGATCCATCAGAAGGACACTGAGATGACACAGACCGAGACCTCGTCTCGGGCCGGGGAAGATATGTCTCCCGCCCAAGCGATGCATGCAGCCCTCACCCGCTTCATGACCGATTTCAAAGCGTTTTCGAACGATGTGAAAGCCCAACTTCAGGAACAGGATACACGAATGACCAAGCTTGACCGAAAGACAATGATGACGGCCCGCCCAGTTTTGGCGCAGGCTGCGTCCGACGATGCACCGCACCAAAAGGCGTTTGCTGCCTATTTGCGTTCCGGCGATGATGATGCCCTGCGTGGCCTCGACCTTGATGGAAAGGCGATGAACACGTCCGTCGCTGCCGATGGTGGCTATCTTGTTGATCCCCAGACGGCCGAAACGATCCAGGGCACGCTTTCCTCGACGGCTTCGATCCGTGCGATTGCCAATGTTGTGAATGTTGATGCCACTTCGTTTGATGTATTGGTTGATCATTCTGAAATGGGGGCTGGCTGGGCCACAGAGACGTCTTCGGTGACCGAGACCGATACCCCCCAGATCGAGCGTATCTCCATTCCGCTGCATGAATTGTCTGCCTTGCCCAAGGCCTCTCAGCGGTTGCTCGATGATAGTGCTTTTGACATTGAAGGATGGCTTGCGGGCCGGATTGCCGACAAGTTCGCCCGCTCCGAGGCGATGGCCTTTGTAAGCGGTGATGGTGTTGATAAGCCGACAGGTTTCCTCACTTACCCTACCATCGGCAACGATAGCTGGACGTGGGGCAACCTTGGCTATGTGCCCTCCGAGACGGCTGGTGGTATTACCCGCGCTGATCCGATCATTGATTTAGTTTACTCATTGGGTGCCTCTTACCGTGCGAATGCGACGTTTGTCATGAACTCCAAGACTGCGGGCCATGTGCGCAAGTTGAAGGACAATGATGGTCGTTTCGTCTGGGCCGATGGTCTGTCGCTAGGCGAGCCTGCCCGTTTGTTGGGCTATCCCGTCCTGATCGCCGAGGACATGCCTGATATCGCGGATGATGCGATGGCCATTGCCTTTGGTGATTTTTCGGCCGGTTACACTGTGGCGGAGCGCCCTGACTTGCGTGTCTTGCGCGATCCGTTTTCGGCCAAGCCGCATGTGCTGTTTTATGCCACCAAACGGGTCGGTGGGGCTGTCAGCGATTTTGCAGCCATCAAACTGATGAAGTTCGCGGTCAGCTAAGGCTGGCGCGCGCCTGGCAGGGGCGTTGTTCCTGCCAACCCTCGGGCGCTTTCACGGCAGTCTTTCGCATTGTCTAGCTTTCCCTTCCGTCCGAGCAATGCGGAGGGCGGGCGCCCGAGGCCTTTCTTTCAAGCCCCAGTGATTTCGGAGCAATTCCATGATGTTAGTCGAAGTAACTCAAGTCCCGCAGGCCGCCTTGCCGGTGCATGAGTTGAAAGAGCATTTGCGCCTTGGCACGGGGTTTGCCGATGATGATTTGCAAGACAGCCTGCTGGAAAGCCAGCTGCGCGCGGCGATGGCCACGATTGAGGCCCGCACGGGAAAAATCCTGATTGCCCGCGACTTTCGCTGGACGTTGAACGACTGGCGCAATCAGGCAGCCCAGGTGCTGCCCATTTCGCCGGTTCAGTCGGTCACGGAGGTGGCATTGATTGACGGGAGCGGTGCGGAAACGGTTCTTGATCCCCAATCGTGGTATCTGGAGACTGATTTTCAGCGTCCCGCTTTGACATCGCGTGGCCCCTGGTTGCCTGATGTGCCGCAAGGCGGGGCTGTGCGCTTGTCACTGACCGCAGGCTATGGCGCTGCTTGGGCCGACTTGCCGCGTGATCTGGCGCAGGCTGTGATTTTGCTGGCTGCACATTTTCATGAAAATCGGTTTGCGGCCCAGACTCAGGCGGGCATGCCCGAGATCGTGCGCGCCCTGATCGAAGGCTACCGCTCGCTACGGTTGTTTATGGGAGGTGCCCATGGCTGATCCGTTGATGAACAGGTCGCTTGTGCTGGAGGCGCCGCAGAAGATCGCGGACGGTGCCGGGGGTTTTGTCCGTAATTGGGAACCTTTGGGTGTCATTTGGGCTGAGGTGAAGGCTGGCATGGGCCGTGAAGTCGCCCGCGGACAAGCCGCCATTTCCCGTCAACCGCTTCGGATCACAGTGCGTGCCGCCCCGCATGGTGCGCCTTCGCGTCCACGGGCAGGGCAGCGTTTTGTCGAAGGGTCCCGCGTCTTCAACATCTTTGCAGTCGCTGAAACGGGCAGCCACGGGCAGTTCCTGTTGTGCCATGCCGATGAAGAGGTGGCCCCATGAGCTATGCCATGTCTGCGGCTTTGCAGGTCGCCCTTTTTGATCGTCTTCGCGCTGATCCTGACGTGCAGGCAGTCGTCGGAGATGCCGTTTATGACGCGCTGCCTGAAGGTCTGATGCCTGAGCTTTATATCGTCATCGGTGCAGAGGACGTCCGCGATGCGTCTGACAAGACAGGTCGTGGGGCCGAGCACAGGTTGCTTATCTCTGTGGTCACGCAACGCGCTGGCTTTGCGATGGCAAAACAAGCCGCTGCTGCTGTGAGTGATGCGTTGATTGATGCCCCGATGCCCTTGGCCCGCGGTGCCCTTGTGGCGTTGCGCTTTGTCAAAGCACGCGCCGTTCGCGTGGGGTCCAGTGCCCAGCGTCAAATCAACCTGACCTTTCATGCACGCGTCGCCGACGACGCTTAACCTATTCAATTCATTCAAGGAGATCGCGGCATGGCTGCACAGAATGGCAAAGACCTTTTGGTCAAGATCGATATGACAGGTGGTGGTTCTTTTCAGACGGTTGCCGGGTTGCGCACAACGCGCCTGAGTTTGAATGCCGAACCTGTGGATGTGACGTCATTGGAAAGCACTGGCGGCTGGCGTGAGTTGTTGGGCGGCGCCGGTATGAAAACGGCTGCGATTTCCGGCGCCGGTGTGTTCAAGGATGAAGATACCGATGAGCGTGCCCGCCAGATCTTTTTTGATGCCGAGACGCCTGAGTTTCAGGTGATTGTGCCCGGCTTTGGCACCATTGAAGGCCGCTTTCAGATCACGGCTATCGAGTATGCCGGGGCACATAACGGGGAAGCGACCTATGAAATCTCGCTGACTTCTGCCGGGCCGCTGTCGTTTGTGGCGCTAAGCTGATGGCGAACCCTTTTGCAGGTGAAGTGGCCGTCGTCATCGATGGTGTCAGCCATAATTGCAAGCTGACGCTCGGTGCCTTGGCAGAGTTGGAGGCTAGCCTTTCCACAGGATCATTGGTTGATCTAGTCCGCCGTTTTGAAGGGGCTGCGTTTTCGGGCACAGATGTCCTTGCAGTGATTGTTGCGGGGCTGCGGGGCGGTGGTTGGCAGGGCTCGGCGGTTGATCTGATGCAAGCCGAAATAGCTGGTGGTCCGATTGGTGCCGCGCGCATTGCTGCCCAGCTTCTTGCCCGTGCCTTTGCCTTGCCAGATCGCTGATGGACTGGCCTGGTTTGATGCATGCAGGCCTGTGTCGCTTGCGCCTGAGGCCTGCCCAATTCTGGGCGCTGACCCCGGTGGAGCTGCAGGTGATGCTGGGGGAGACCGGCACCTTTGCCCCGCTGCTGCGTGCCGGTCTTGATGACCTGCTCGCGGCTTTTCCTGATCAACATGAGGATCTGACGGATGGATGAAATCGACGCAATTGATGTCCTGGAGAGTGACGTTGCTGCCCTCGAGCGTGCCTTGGGTGACACGGCCGCTGTCACGGCCGCCTTTGAGGGGCAACTGCGGGACGTGCAGGGCGCCTTGGGTGAGACCACACGGGATCTGGGCAATCTTGAGCGCGGCTTTTCGACAGGGTTGCGGCAGGCATTTGATGGCCTTGTCCTTGATGGTCGCAGTTTGTCGGATGTCCTGAACGGGTTGGCCGAAAAAATGGTCAGCACCGCCTATAGTGCCGCGATCAACCCCGTCACCGATCAATTGGGCGGAATGCTGGCCAATGGATTGAATACGCTCGTCGCGGGTGTGATGCCTTTTGCGGACGGTGCTGCCTTTAGTCAGGGTCGCGTGATGCCCTTTGCCAAAGGTGGCATTGTCAGCAGCCCCACCACTTTTCCGATGCGCGGGGCGACAGGTCTTATGGGTGAGGCTGGACCTGAGGCGATCATGCCATTGGCGCGTGGTCCTGACGGCGCGCTAGGTGTTCGCGGTGCCGGTGGCGGGACTGTCACCGTCAATATGAACATAGCGACCCCCGATGTCGCCGGGTTCCAGCGCAGCGCCACCCAAGTGGCTGCCCAGATGTCCCGGGCCCTTTCCCGTAGTCAGCGCCATCAATAGGAGCCGCAGATGACTTTTCACGAGATCAGATTTCCCGCCTCATTGAGTTTTGGCGCCCTTGGTGGCCCAGAACGCCGCACCGATATTGTCACCCTTGCCAATGGCTTTGAGGAACGTAACACACCCTGGGCCCATGCCAGGCGCCGCTATGATGCAGGTTTGGGCTTGCGGTCGATGGATGATGTTGCAGCCCTGATCGCCTTTTTTGAGGCCCGACAGGGGCAGTTGATCGGATTTCGTTGGAAAGACTGGAGCGATTGCACCTCTTGTTTGCCGTCTGAAGACATTCGGCACGGTGATCAGCTGCTGGGCATCGGTGATGAGACCGCAACAGCGTTCCAACTGATCAAGACCTACCGATCTGGCGATACATCCTACAGACGCCCCATTCACAAGCCTGTCGCGGGGTCTGTGCGCGTTTCACTTGGTGGTGACAGGGTGGAAGAGGGTGTCGATTACACGCTTGATCCTGTTCAGGGCGTCCTGAATTTTATGTCTCCGCCGGATTTGGGCGCTGAGGTCAGGGCTGGCTTTGCCTTTGATGTCCCGGTTCGCTTTGACACTGATACGCTTCAGATAGCCGCTTCGCGGTTTGCCGCGGGTGAAGTCCCTAGTGTTCCTGTTGTTGAGATCCGCCAATGACTGATCCCGATCTTATTGCCCATCTGAAGACCGGAGTAACGCATACCTGTCGTTGTTGGGCCATCGAGCGTACCGATGGTGCGCGCTTTGGCTTTACGGACCATGATCGCATGCTTGCCTTTGATGGCTTTCAGTTCTTCCCTCAGGGTGGTCTGTCAGCCCGCGCCATCACAACGGCGAGTGGCCTTTCGGTCAACAACACCGCGGCGATGGGCGTTTTGTCTGACGAGACCATCTCAGAGGCGGATATCACCGCAGGCCGGTTTGACGATGCAGAGGTCACTGTCTGGCTTGTCCAATGGGATAATATCGAAGCCCGCCAAATCAGCTTTCGCGGCACCATGGGAGAAATCACCCATGCTGAGGGTGCTTTTGAGGTTGAGCTGAATGGGCTGACTGAGCCTCTCAACCAGCCAATCGGGCGCTGTTACTTGCGCACATGTGATGCGATTTTGGGTGACAGCGCATGCGGTGTGGATATTGCGGCCCCCGCCTTTTCGGCAGAGTTTGTTGTGTCTGACGGGTCCCGGGATGATCTTTTGATAGTGGATGCTGCCGGATATGGCGCCGATTGGTTCACAGCCGGTCTATGCGAGATCCTGACGGGGGATGCTGCGGGGCTGCGCTATGCGATCCAGTCGGATCGGTTGGTGGGCAGTCGCCGTCATGTTGAACTCTGGGCGCCGGTTGCGTTGCCATTGCAGAGTGGTGACCGTGTTCGGCTGACCGCAGGTTGTGACAAGCGGGCTGCGACGTGTCGTGAGAAGTTTGCGAATTTCCTCAATTATCGGGGCTTCCCTGACATGCCAGGTGAAGACTGGCTGGTCAGTGTTCCCCGGTCAGGTGCGCCCAATGGTGGCGGGAGCCTTGTGCGATGACTGATCCGGTTGTCGCTGAGGCACGTCGCTGGATTGGGACCCCTTATCTGCACCAAGCCTCTGCCATTGGGGTTGGCACGGATTGTCTGGGTCTGTTGCGTGGTGTCTGGCGCGCCCTGTGCGGCGATGAACCTGAGGCTATTCCAGCCTATTCGGCCGATTGGTCAGAGCCGCAGGGTGACGAACGTTTGCACGATGCGGCTGCGCGTTACCTCGTGCCTGCTCCGCCTGATTGGGCGCCCGGGCAGGTGCTCTTGTTCCGGATGCGCCGGGGGGCGGTGGCCAAGCATCTCGGTATCTTGAGTGAAGCCACAACCGAACGACGCTTTATCCATGCCTACACTGGTCATGGTGTGGTCGAGAGCCCGCTGTCTTCCCCGTGGGAGCGCCGCGTCGCTGCCCGTTTTGTCTTCCCATTGAAAGGATAACCCATGGCGACGATCGCACTCTCTGCTGCAGGAATGGCGCTGGGCGGCTCTATTGGCGGCTCTGTTTTGGGTTTGTCGATGGCAACTCTGGGCCGCGCTGCCGGTGCTGCACTTGGCCAGCGGATTGATCAGCGTCTTCTAGGATCCGGCAGTGCTGCGGTAGAGACAGGTCGGATCGACCGGTTTCGACTGACAGCCGGAGCCGAGGGCGCCGATATGCTGCGGGTCTATGGTCGGATGCGTGTCGCAGGGCAGGTCATCTGGGCGTCTGATTTTCTTGAGGATCGCACGACCTCAGGGAGTGGCAAAGGTAGTCGTCCCACACCTGAGGTCACTGTGTATCAGTATTCGGTCAGTTTGGCGCTTGCCCTATGCGAAGGACAGATCGCCCGCATTGGCCGGATCTGGGCCGATGGCAATGAGATTTCTCCCGAAGTGCTGAATATGCGGGTCTATACGGGTTCAGACACGCAGTTGGCGGACCCCAAGATTTCGGCTGTTGAAGGTGCGGAAAATACGCCGGCCTATCGTGGGACGGCCTATGTCGTTCTGGAAGATCTGACACTTGGTCAGTTTGGCAACAGGATACCGCAGCTTACCTTTGAGGTCTTTCGCAGCGCCTCTGACGAACTGTGGCAGGACTTGCGTGGTGTGACCGTGGGTGACGGGCAGGGGGCCTTTGCATATGCGACGTCGCAGTTGACGGCGCTGGATGAGACGGGTGCGCGCTTCGCACTCAACACGCATTCTCCGCTTGGTGGGAGCGACTTTTCAGCCGCGATTGACGCGATGGAGGGAGATTTGCCGCAGGCCGAAGCGATTTGTTTGCCGGTCGCGTGGTTTGGTGATGATTTGCGATGCGCAGAATGCACTCTGACCCCCTTGCCTGATTCGCGCATCGGAGATCCCGCGGAGGCGTCTTGGCGCGTGTCTGGTCTGAGCCGATCGCAGATTGGGTCCATGTCCCATATCTCCCGTGGCACCCCTTCGGACGCGGCCTTTGTGGAGGCGGTGCAGGACCTGACTGCCCGCGGCAAATCGGTTTTGGTGAAGCCACGCATCATCATGACGCAGCAAACCGGAAATGGGTTGCCTGACCCTTGGTCTGATGGGGAACAGGCTGCTGCGCCTTGGGTCGGTCGGTTGACCGTGAGCCTAGCGGCAAGGCGCGCGGGATCATTGGATGGCACTGCTGCGGCCCGGACAGAGATCGAAGGCTTTTTTGGTGATGCGCAACCTGCCGATTTCAACGTTGCTGGACACATCGTTGATTATGGTGGCCCCGCAGTCGGTGGCTATCGCCGTATGGTTTTGCACTATGCCCATTTGGCCGCTGCTGCTGGAGGGGTTGCTGCCTTTTTGATCGGTGATGATCTGGCCGGGCTGACTTTGGTGCGTGATGAAGCCGGCGCATTTCCGGCCGTAGAGGCCTTGCGCGCATTGGCGGCTGATGTGCGCACCATCCTGGGGGCGCAGTGTCAGGTCGGGTATGCGGCAGATACGTCTGAGGCCATGGGATACACCCCGACCGGAACGCAGGACCGGTTGTTCCCTCTCGATGCTCTTTGGGCTGCGCCAGATGTCGATTTTGTGGGCATCAACGCGCGGTTCCCGTTGTCCGATTGGCGCTATGATGAGGCGCATCTTGATGCGGCCTTCGGTGACCCACACAACTTGGCCTATCTCCAAGGCAATGTCGCAGGCGGTGAAGGCTATGACTGGCGCTATCCGACGCCCGAAGCCCGTGCAGCCCAGCGACGTGTCCCGATTACTGATGCTGATGGCGAACCTTGGGTCTGGCGTCAGAAAGACATGGAGGGTTGGTGGTCTTATCCCCATCATGAGCGCGTTGGTGGTGCACGTGCCGCGGTTCCAACCGCATGGGTGCCGCAGAGCAAACCGATATGGTTGACCCGTATCGGATGCCAGCCTGTGGATCTGGGTGCAAACCTTCCTGACCCGAAAGTTCAGGGGAGGACCCTGCCAGAGGGTGCCATGGGCCGCCGTGATGATATGATGCAAGTGCAATACATGCGTGCTGTCTTGGGGCATTATGGTCAATCAGAGGCCAACCCAATCTCGCCTCTCTATCAGGGCAGCATGGTTGATCTTGACCGTTGCTTTGCCGAGCATTGGGATGTGCGCCCCTTCCCGTTTTTTCCAAATACAGCCTCGGTTTGGTCTGATTGGGCAGAATACCCCCTGTCGACGGCGCTGAATGGGCGGGCCAGTAGTCGTCGTTTGGCATCTGTCGTGGCTGAAATATGCGCTCGGTCTGGTGTGCGAAACTATGATGTTTCGGCGCTTTATGGCGTCGTGCGCGGCTACATGCAGGCTGGTGTCGAAACTGGTCGTGCCGCATTGCAGCCATTGATGCTGGCTTTTGATTTTGATGCGTATGAGCGCGCTGGTGTATTGGTCTTTCAGCATCGCCTGACGAAGCCTATTGCTGATATCGCGGCTGATCAGGTTGCACGTGATCCTGAAAGTGACGAAGCGGTGCGATATGCTCGCGCACCGAAAACCGAATTGGCCGGTCGGGTCCAAGTTGGGTTTCTTGATGCTGACGGGGACTACGCCCCCGCTGCTTGTGAAGCGCGACTGCCTGACGATCCCGTCAGCACGCTCAACCGCAGTGAGTTTCCTTTGGCCCTGACAAATGCGGAGGCAACAGAGTGTGTCGGGAAGTGGCTCAAGCAGGCGCGCGTGGCCCGCGATACGGTCCAATTTGGGTTGCCGCCCTCGCAGTTTGCGCTGGGCGCAGGGGATGTCGTGTCGATAGATGATGCGGCTTTTCGTATTGCGCGTGTCGAAGAAGGCGGCGTCCGGATGTGTGAGGCGGCGCGTGTTGCGAAGGATGGGACTGTTCCTGTGGTGACGGCTCAAGAGGCGACGCGTCCGACACGGTTTACAGTCGCCCTGCCGGTCGACTTGATGTTCCTCGATTTGCCTCTGCTGACCGGTGACGAGGTGCCTCATGCGCCCCATGTCGCCGTTTCCGGGAACCCTTGGTCTGGCAGCGTTGCATTGTACTCGGCCCCGCAAGATAGCGACTACACTGTTGCTGGCCTTTATGAGCAGCCTGCAAATGTTGGTGCACTCGAGACAGCGCTGGATGCGGGACCTGTCGGGTTGGTTCACCGTCGCTCTGTGCGGGTTGCGTTATCAGGCGGTGCTTTGCAGTCGGTGTCCAAAGAGGCTCTTTTGTCCGGTGCCAACACGATTGCGATTGGAACGGGTGCCCCCGACGGTTGGGAGGTGATTCAGTTCCAGACCGCAACACCGGTGCAGGGAGGGTATATCTTGTCCGGTCTTTATCGCGGTCTGCGCGGCACATCCAAAGCGATCCCTGCAAGCTGGCCGGTTGGGAGCCCTGTTGTGGTCCTTGATGGGAGCCTCAGCCAGCTGGACCTGCCAAGTGCAGCGCGTGGGACCGACCGGCATTTCCGCTATGGTCCGGCGAGCCGACCGTTGGGGGATGCCAGTTATCAATACCGTGTCGATCAGTTTGCCGGGATCGGGTTCCGTCCTTATCCGGTTGTTCATCTGCACGGCCACAGGATTGGCGGGGATCTTGAGGTGAACTGGATCCGCTCCACCCGTATCGATGGTGATCTTTGGGAGGGTCTTGACGTGCCGCTTGGGGAGGATAGTGAGCTTTACATCCTGCGTGTCCTGCAAGGGGGAGCAACTCTGCGGGAGGTGACAGTCACGCAGCCAGGCTGGACGTATTCTGCTGCCGCAATGGCGGCGGATTTATCACCCGGTCTCTATTCCATTGCGGTGGCGCAGGTTTCGGCCCGGTTTGGTCCTGGGCCTTTCCACCATCTCGATCTGACCAGATGAGACCTCTGACTCTTGCCGATCTGGAGTTTGCCATGCGCGCTGTTTTGGCACAACCAACCCATGCGCGCGCAGCGACGATGCGGGATATGTTGCTCGAGGCAAGGATTGCGGATGAATATCGCATTCGTTCAGGGCAGTTTCATCCATCCTACGGCAGCGGCACGCTCATGGCCGCAGCACATCGTCGACCTTTGGTGCCCCGACCGTCGGAATGCTGTGTGGAGGTGCGAAGCGCTCTGGCGCTTGTCCTTGAAGCGATTGCGCGATGTGACCCGCATCAAAAATCGTGAATTGTCAGATCACGGGTTTATTCTTGGCCTTGCCTGCTTATGTGCATTACACCGTCAGGTGTAACGAACGAAGGAAACTGCCATGGCACATGTCCAACCCAGTCTGACAAAAGTCGATCCTGTCTGGCACCGGATTTGTGTGGAGGCCGAAGAGGCGATTGCCGCAGAACCTTTGATGGGCGGATTGATCCATGCAGGAATCCTTCATCACAAGTCATTGGAAGGGGCTTTGGCCTATCGGATCTCGATGAAGCTGGCGTCTTCAGAGATGTCAGAGCAAATCCTGCGCGAGATTGCGGATGCCGCTTATGCCCAAAATCCTGACCTGATTGATGCAGCCCGTGCCGATATCGTCGCGACATACGACAGAGACCCTGCGTGCCATCGATTCATGAAGCCACTGCTGTTCTTCAAGGGTTTTCAGGCTGTTCAGGCGTATCGTCTCGGGCATTGGCTTTATCAGCAGGATCGCAAAGATCTGGCCTATTTTATCCAGATGCGCACGTCAGAGATGTTCGGGGTCGATATCCACCCTGCGGCCCGCATCGGACAGGGCATCATGATTGACCATGCACACTCGATCGTTGTGGGTGAGACGGCTGTGGTCGGCGACAATGTGTCGATGCTGCATTCCGTGACCCTGGGTGGAACCGGCAAAGAGGACGACGACCGCCATCCCAAGATTGGTGATGGGGTTCTGATCGGGGCTGGTGCGCATGTTCTCGGCAATATCACGGTCGGTCATTGCAGCCGGATTGCCGCCGGGTCTGTCGTCTTACAAGAGGTGCCACCAATGAAGACTGTGGCGGGGGTCCCAGCCAAGATCGTTGGAGAAGCAGGGTGTTCGCAACCCTCGATGACGATGGATCAGATTTTGAAGACGGTGATGTAGGACGAACCGTTGGACACTGAACAAATCGTCAAGGCAATACGTCGCCTAACCCCTTACCGTTTAAGCGTGTATCAACTGTTGCGCGAACGGGCGATCAAGGAGTCCGCTAAATATGCCGAAGCGCATCTAGACACAGCCATGATTTTTGATCGCGCGCCGGCCTTGTGGACTTATGCAGCCTCTCGGGCAAACATATCCGACGGGCTGATCTTAGAGTTTGGCGTCTTTAAGGGACGATCAATCAATCACTTTGCAAAGTGTTTCTCTGACCAACGGTTGCATGGATTTGATAGTTTTGAAGGTTTGGCCGAGGACTGGACCGGTTATCACCTCGCTAAAGGAGCATTTGATCAAGGTGGCCAACTCCCAAGGGTTGCCGGTAACGTAACTCTTCACAAGGGGTGGTTTCATCAGTCACTTCCCGATTTTCTTTCAGAAAATCAAGGCTCTATTCGTTTTTGTCATATGGATTGTGATACTTACCCTAGTTCAAAATATGTATTGGATACTATTGCGCCTCGTTTCGTTCAGGGCAGCATTATTGTATTTGACGAATACTATGGTTATCCAAATTGGCGGTCGGGCGAGTTTCGTGCCTGGCAGGAAGTCGTCGCCGAACACAATCTGTCCTACGACTACATCGGCTTTTCCAATATGCAGGTCGCCATCGAAATTGTCTAACGTAGGGCACTCGTTATCAGCGCCCTACGCTTAGTGATTTGCAGTTTGGCTTAGGCCAACATTGTCATTGGGTTCTCAAGGTTGTCCTTGATCGCGTTGAGCAGGTTTGCACCTAATGCGCCGTCGATGACACGGTGATCGACTGAAAGCGTTGTCGACATGACAGTCCCGACAGTCAGTTCGCCGTCCGCGCCGACGATTGGCTTTTTCGCGCCAGCCCCAACGGCGAGGATGGCCGCGTGAGGTGGGTTGATGATCGCGTCGAAGTTGTCGATGCCGAACATGCCCAAGTTGGAGATCGCGAAGCTGCCGCCAACATATTCATGTGGTGCCAGTTTGCGCTCGCGTGCACGGGTGGCGAGGTCTTTCATCTCTGCCGACAGGGCGGAGAGTGACTTCATTTCCGCATCCTTAAGGACCGGCGTGAAGAGACCACCTTCGATGGCAACAGCTACTGCAACGTCCGACTTCTCGAACTTCAGCGTCCGGTCACCGGCCCAGACGGCGTTAGCTTCCGGCACTTGCTGGAGCGCCAGTGCGCAGGCTTTGATGATGAAGTCGTTGACCGACAGCTTCACGCCCCGCGGCTCAAGCTGTTTGTTGAGCTGGCTGCGGAATTTCAGAAGTGCGTCCAGTTGGATCTCGCGGCGCAGGTAGAAGTGCGGCACGGATTGCTTGGCCTCTGTCAAGCGCGCGGCGATGGTCTTCCGCATCCCGTCCAGCGTGACTTCTTCGTATGGGCGATCCGCATAGGTCTTGAGCACGGCGTCTGTTGACGGGCCGGTTGCAACAGCGGCGGCGGCTGCCGGTGCGGCGGCTTTGGCGGCTGGGGCTTCGGCGGCCTTTGGCGCGGCGGTTGCGTTTTCTACGTCCGCTTTCACGATCCGACCGTGCGGGCCAGAGCCCTTGATCGTTGTCAGATCAAGCCCTTTGTCCGCTGCGATCCGGCGCGCAAGTGGGGTTGCAAAGACGCGGTTGCCGTCTTTGGCAGGGGTGGCAGGTGCTGGTGTTGCGACGGCGGGTGCTGCTGCCTCGGCCTTTGGCGCTTCTGCTGCGGCGGGTGCCGCCGCGGCCGCACTTGTGTCACCGATATCATCAGCACTTTCACCGTCTTCGAGGAGAACGGCGATGACGTCGTTCACCTTTACTCCTTCGGTGCCTTCGGGCACGACGATCTTACCGATGACACCTTCGTCGACGGCTTCGAATTCCATCGTGGCTTTGTCGGTTTCGAT
>CAYLMZ010000058.1:0-14673 GCA_964385035.1 uncultured Loktanella sp. | reverse complement strand
AGCATGATGCACATGATCAGCCCTGTCCCTTGCCAGAGCCCCGCAATCAGAAGGCCGAACATGACGATGTCGGGGTTGTTGAGCGGATCGAATGTAAAGCTCTCCCAGCCCCAACCCCGCACAACGCCTTGCACGCCAAATTGTGGGTTCAGGATCCATTGCCATGCGAGGCCTGTCACAACGAAGGACAGCGCGAAAGGATAGAGGAAGATGGTGCGAAAGGCGCTCTCGAACCGGATCTTGCGGTCAAGGCAGGCGGCGAGCACGAAGCCAATTGTGAGTGTGAGGACCATCGAACAGACGCCGTAAATGGCGAGGTTCTTGATCGAGATGATCCAACGGTCGGTGTCCCAAAGGCGTTCGTATTGGTCAAAACCAACAAAACGCTCGCGCGGGAGCATCCGTGAATTCGTAAATGAGTAAATGACCGTCCAGGCCGTACCACCGACAAACACACAAAGTGCTGTCAGGATCATCGGGATCGAAGCGATCTTGGCCGATAGATTGCGGAATAGACGTGATGGACGTTTGGCGCCTCTTGCTGAGGCGACTTCTTCGACCACAGACATAGCGGTCTCCCCTGTTGGCTAGGTGTCCGGTCTTGGGCCGGCTTGCCGTCATTGATCCAAATGGCCCACCAGCAAGGATGCCGGCGGACCACTTGGGAGACACGTATCGCTTAGTCAGCGCTTGCGATGATATCGGCGTATTTTGCCTGTGCTTCATCGGCGGGCATGTCTGTCGACCAGAACTGCGCCATCAGATCTTCGATCTGAGTCTGCGTATCAGCAGAAAGCGACTGGTCACCCGAAGGCAGGATGCCACCGTCGGCCAGAATGCCGAGACCCTTTTGCATGCAGCCGTTTGCTGTGGACATGTCGATGTCACCACGCACTGGCAGCGAGCCTTTGGCAAGGTTGAATGATACCTGAACTTCTGGCGAGATTAGCAATGCAGCAAGCTCTTTTTGTGCTGCTGTGATCTCTGGATCGTCGTTCACAGGGAAGTAGAACGCGTCGCCACCGGTATCGAGGATTTCATTCAGGCCCAGACCCGGAAGGCAGGAGTAGTCTTCGCCTTCGACCTGTTCGGCCACGGAGAATTCACCCTGCGCCCAGTCACCCATCAGCTGTGCACCAGCCTGACCCGTAATCACAAGGTTCGTGGCCTGATTCCAGTCTTGCACGTTGCTGTCGCGCGCCAGTTCGCGCGCATCGGCGGCAGCCTGGAAAACGGCTGCATAGCTTTCGCCGCGGGCGACGTCTGCATTCTTGTTCACGGTGACTTCACGC
The DNA here is from genome assembly GCA_964385035.1 of uncultured Loktanella sp. Taxonomy (GTDB): domain Bacteria; phylum Pseudomonadota; class Alphaproteobacteria; order Rhodobacterales; family Rhodobacteraceae; genus Yoonia. The sequence goes on along the minus strand of CAYLMZ010000058.1, from coordinate 13,381 downwards.
CAGTCATCCAGACCAGCAACGGCGATTGTGATCGCACCAAAGGCAAGGTTTTGCTGCCAGCCCTGTTGACCCATGGCGAGTGGAATTGTGCCCGCAGCTTCGAGCGCGGGCGCAGATGCCACAAATTCGTTCCAGTCGGTTGGCACCTCAAGACCAGCGTTTTCATAGGCATCATGACTGAGCCAGAGCCACTGGGCCGAGTGGATATTCACCGGCACGCAATAAATGCGGCCGTCAAGCGTGCAGCTGTCCAGTAGCGAGGAAGGGTTCACGATATCACGCCACCCGCCGGCTTCGGCAACATCGGTCAGGTCGAGCATCAGGCCAGCTTCGATCAACTCTTCAGCCTGACGTCCGTGGTTCAGCTGTGTCGCGGCCATTGGATCGCCGCCAAGAATACGGGATATAATGATCGGGCGGGCCGTACCACCGGAGCCGGCGATCGCGCCATCAATCCAGGTGTTGCCCGTGGCATTCCATGCTTCGGCAAACTTCGCCACAGCAGCCGCTTCGCCGCCGGATGTCCACCAATGTGTCACTTCAAGCTCCACCGCGGATGCCGCTGAGGCGCTTACAATGGCTGTTGCCGCCATCAGTTTTGTTGTCAATTTCACGATTCTCTCCTCCCTGGTTCTAAATCGTTGTAGTAGAGCCTATATCGATTTAGATTGACCGATCAAGACAAAATCTGCATGGTGTGACAAAGCTCGGTGCGCTGGACATAACGCCTTGTAGTAAAGTTGTTTTTGTCCATCGGCATGCTGGGCTACATCACCTTGGGTGTCGCTTGTGACGCCAACAGACGGGACTCATCATGGTTGCGGAGACAAAAGCAAAAGGGCGTTTAACGGTCGCTGAAGCCCTCCGTGAAGGCAAGCCGACCCTGAAGACAATTTCTCGGATCAGCGGGCTAGCGGTGCCGACGGTGTCGCGTGCGCTCAACGATGCCCCCGATATTGGTGCCAGCACGAAAGAGCTTATTCGTGGAATCGCGCGCGAGGTCGGATATGTCCCCAATCGTGCTGGTGTGAGACTGCGGACCGGTAGGACGAATGTCATCAGTCTAGTCATGTCAACCGAGCTTGACCTCATGAGCCATACCGCGCGTTTGATCTCGTCCGTCGCAGGCGGTCTGCGCGGCACACCTTATCATTTGATTGTGACCCCGTTCTTCCCCGATCAGGACCCGATGACCCCCGTCAAATACATCGTCGAAACCGGTTCGGCCGATGCGATCATCATGAACCAGATCAAACCGAATGATCCTCGGGTTGATTACCTCTTGGAACACAAATTCCCCTTTGCCACCCACGGCAGGACGGCGGACGCCAGTCGCCACCCCTATTACGACTACGACAACGAAGCATTTGGCCGCCTAGCCGCACAGGAACTGGTCAAGAGAGGCCGCAGAGATATCCTCTTGGTCGCCCCGCCTCAGGAACATGCCTATGCCCAACATATGATTGCAGGTGTCACCGGCGTGGCCCGTGAGCATGGCGTGTCATTGACAATCTCGGACCCTGTGACGAGCGATAATACAAGCCCGCTGGTTGTGTCTTATGTGGACAGCTACCTCAAATCCGGCCAGCCTGTTGATGCGATCATTACGGCCTCGACCTCTTCGGCCATGGCCGCAGTCTCCGCACTGGAAACCAACGGCAAGACCGTCGGCCAAGAGGTCGATGTCTTCGCCAAAGAGGCTGTGCCTTTCCTGAAGCTGTTCCGTGCCGACATCCTGACTGTTGCCGAAGAAGTCGGTTCAGCCGGCGCGTTTCTTGCCAAAGCCGCCATTCAGGCAATCCGCACGCCGGACGCCCCCCCAATGCAGGAGCTTGAGGTTCCGTCAGAGGCGAGCACTGAGTGACGCGATAATCTCGCTGACCGGCTGATCAATCGAAACCTGTGCAAAGCAGTTTTCCGGTTCTTCCAACGTGGCGAACTGGCTGTCCAGCAGTGTGGCGGGCATGAAGTGATCGGTCCGCGCCCCTAGCCTTGCAGCTACAACATCGCGTGGTGAGATCAGGTAGATGATCTGGAGATCACTGATCTTGCCGCACAATCTGTCCCTGTAAGTCTTTTTAAGCGCTGAGCAGGCGAAAACCACCGGCTGCAACTGGCGTGCGCTTGTGACCGCATCCCCTAAGGCATCAAGCCAGGGCCAACGCATCGCATCTGTCAGGGGATGCCCTGCTGCCATGTGATCGACGTTGCTGGCTGGGTGATAGTCGTCCCCGTCCAGGAACGTGGCTTGGATTGCTTTGGCAAAACCCGCCCCAACGGTGGATTTTCCGCACCCTGAGACACCCATCACCATGTAGACTGCATGCATCTTAGCGCCCCGGGATCGCCCCGCGTTTTTCGCCTTTGCCTTCCCACGCGTCGAGCGCTGCAATCGCCTCTTCCGCCGTTTCGACAAAACGGAAAAGCTTGAGGTCTTCGTCCGAGATCGTCCCTGCATCGGCAAGCGCGTCCCAGTTGATGATCTTTTCCCAGAACGACCGCCCGAAGAGCAGGAAGGGCACTTGTTCCATGCGCCCTGTCTGGATCAGCGTCAGCGCCTCAAAGAGTTCGTCCAATGTCCCAAACCCGCCCGGGAACACACAGACCGCCGAGGCCCGCATCAGGAAGTGCATCTTGCGGATCGCGAAGTAGTGGAAGTTAAAGCAAAGGTCGGGTGTGACGTATTCATTGGGGGCCTGTTCGTGCGGCAGCACGATGTTGAGCCCGATGGACCGCCCCCCTGCTTCTTCCGCGCCGCGGTTGCCTGCTTCCATAACCCCCGGCCCGCCGCCTGTGACGATGACGTCTTTCGTCCCACCTGTCTCGAGCGACCGTTCGGTCATCATCTGGGCAAAGCGCCGTGCCTCTTCGTAGTAGGTCGAGAGGTCGGCAAGGGTCTGGGTCCGCGCTGTCTCTTTCTTGGCAGGCTCAGGGATGCGTGCCCCGCCAAAAAGAACGATGGTCGATTCGATGCCTTGCTCATTCATCAGCATCTCGGGCTTGAGCAGTTCCAGTTGCAGGCGGACCGGACGCAGTTCTTCGCGGCAAAGGAAGTCTTCGTCTGCGAAGGCCAGCGCATAAGACGGTGCACGCGTTTGCGGCGTGTCGGGGCACTTGTTTGCGGCCTCGCGGTCTTCGCGGCTGTCGCGCAGCGGGTGGAAGCGATCGTCTTTCATGGGTGTCCTCCGAGGTGTTTGCGCAAACATTGCGTGGTGCGGGCCAAGATGCAAACGCATAACCACCGCCCGCCTGCATAGCATTGCTAAATTGGCGCGGGTTTCATATGGCAGTGCGCAAATAGCGAAAGGATCGTTTGCATGACCACGAATAACGCCGCTCTTGAGACCGCCATCGAAGCCGCATGGGACGCCCGTGATACGATCACGCCTGCCACGACCGGCGAAACCCGTGACGCCATTGAAGACACACTAAACGCACTCGATAGCGGGCAGTTGCGTGTGGCTGAAAAGCAGGAAGATGGTCGCTGGCATGTAAACCAATGGGCCAAGAAGGCCGTTCTGCTGGGTTTCCGCATCAAGGACATGGAGCCGCAATCGGGTGGCCCGCAGGGCTCTGGATGGTGGGACAAGGTCGACAGCAAGTTCAAGGGCTGGGGCGAGAACCAATGGCAGTCCGCCGGCTTCCGCGCTGTGCCGAACTGTGTTGTGCGCAAGTCCGCCTATATCGCCCCCGGCGTTGTCCTGATGCCGTCTTTCGTGAACCTTGGTGCTTATGTCGATGAGGGCACAATGGTTGATACATGGGCCACGGTTGGCTCATGTGCGCAGATCGGCAAGAATGTGCACCTTTCAGGTGGTGTTGGGATTGGCGGCGTGCTTGAACCGATGCAGGCTGGCCCGACGATTATTGAGGACAATTGCTTTATCGGCGCGCGTTCCGAAGTTGTTGAAGGCTGCATCGTCCGCGAGGGCTCTGTGCTTGGCATGGGTGTCTTTATTGGTCAGTCCACCAAGATCGTTGACCGTGAGACCGGCGAAGTGATGTATGGCGAAGTGCCACCCTATTCGGTCGTCGTCGCAGGGTCTATGCCGTCCAAGAACAACGTCAGCCTTTATTGTGCTGTCATCGTAAAGCGCGTTGACGAGCGGACCCGCTCCAAAACCGGCATCAACGAACTTTTGCGGGACTGATGATCCTCAGCCGCACCTTGGCACGCAAGCGCATGGCGGCGGGCATTCGTCCGTCGTTCAAGGCCGCTTGGTTGCCGGTGTTGTTTGATGTGCTGGTCATCGGGGCCATTCTGGCATGGCTGTTTTTGCCTGCGGTTTCGGCCACAATGGTCATGGGACTGAACCTTTTCTGGCGTATCCTCTTTTTGTTGGTCGCTATTTACCTGCCCTTGCAGATCGTCATCATCATCTCCACCATCTGGGCTGTCCGGTCACGCTGGGAAGAGAAAGAGACGAAATGACAAAGCCCAAGAAAAAGCATCACGTCTATACCCTGCTGGTCGAAGTGGGCCGGAACGCAGGCGACGGCTTGCCTGATGAAGCAACAGGCGGTGCGTTGATGTGCTATGCCAGCGGTGTGGACGAGGCCGAGGCGGTGCGCGAAACGGTTGCGATCCTGAAACAGGCTGATTTGGCGCCGTTGGATGTCTCCGGCTATGGAACGTTGCAAGAGCGTCTCGCCGAGGGGCATGACATTTCAGACGAAGAACAGGCGTTGATGCAGCGGGCATTGAATGAGAATTCGGTCATCGTAGCACAGATGACGCCGTTCTTTGACAAGGTCTAAGCGTCGCATGGCAGAGCGCTTGATCCTTCAAGATGCGATCCCCGAAGCCCAGCGCGGCGACCCGCGCTTGCCTGGCACTCAGCCTTGTGATGCCGATGATTGGCTTCGCGTGGATGAGGCATATGCCGCGCAGATGGCTTACCGCGAGGCGCTATTGGCGGACCGCACCGATGCTGTGCTTTATGAAAATGACGCCACCCGCGATACCGCCGACGAAGTCCTTGAGGAAGCCCTGACAATCCTGCCTGATTTGGGGTTCACCGTCGCCGCAAACCACGTCACCCGCCCTGACGGGCGCGTTGTGCCACTGGACCGCGCAGCCCCGCTTTGGACCCTTGGCCATTTGGTTCAGGAAGATATCTGCATTCTGGAAAAGCAGGGCGATGAGCATGTTATGACCTCTGCTGTGTTGTGCTTTCCGGCCAATTGGCGGCTTGCCGAAAAGATCAACCGCCCGCTGACGGGCATTCATGTCCCCGTCCCAGAGTATGACGAGAACATTGCCAAACGCGTGCAGCGCCTGTTTGACGGGGTGCGGGTGGGCAAGCCGATGTGGCGGTTCAACAAGCTGGCTTATGTCGATGCGGACCTACACCAGCCCTACAAGCGCGATGTTGTCGATGAGATGCCCTTCGTCCGTTCGGAACGCCAATGCATCCTCCGCATGCCCCGCTCTGAGGCTGTTGTCTTTACAATCCACACCTTTGTGGTTCGTGCTTGAAATTGCATCCACGTCCTGTTCGCGTTAGCCAGGCTGCAAAGGAGACTACCCATGCCTATCGATCCTGTTGCCCTGACTGCCGATCTTGTCCGTTGCCCGTCGATCACCCCGGAAGAGGGCGGCGCGCTGGTTCTATTGGAAAGGGTTCTGACGGAGGGCGGGTTTACCTGCACCCGTGTGGATCGTGGTGGTGTCTCGAACCTCTTTGCCCGTTGGGGCCGGCAGGGGTCGAACCGCTCTTTCGGGTTCAACGGCCATACCGATGTGGTCCCTTTGGGGGATGAAGCCGCTTGGACCATGCCCCCCTTCGGCGCCGAGGTGAAGGACGGCTATCTTTATGGGCGCGGGTCGACCGATATGAAATCCGGTGTCGCTGCTTTTGCGGCCGCTGCGATTGATTTTGTCAAAGAAACGCCCCCCGATGGTGCTGTCATTCTGGCAATCACCGGTGATGAAGAAGGCGATGCGATAGATGGCACGACCGCCCTGCTCGATTGGATGGCGGACAACAACGAATCCATGAGCGTTTGTCTGGTGGGCGAGCCCACCTGCCCTGATCTCATGGGTGAGGCGATGAAGATCGGGCGGCGTGGGTCGATGACTGCGTTTTTCACTATTACGGGTGTCCAAGGCCACGCTGCCTACCCCCACCGCGCGAAAAACCCGATGCCCGCGATGGCCCGTTTAATGGATGTATTGTCATCGCGGGTTTTGGATGAAGGGACAGATCATTTTGATCCGTCGTCCTTGCAGGTTCTGACGATTGATACGGGCAACCCTGCGACCAACGTCATTTCATCGCAAACCAAGGCCACCGTGAACATCCGGTTCAATGATGAACACACGAGCGCGGATTTGATGGCTTGGATGCAAGAGGCTGCGGATCAGGTTGCGGCTGACTTTGGTGTCCAGATCGCGATGACGACCAAAGTCTCAGGCGAGAGTTTTCTGACGCCCCCCGGTGACCTGTCTGATCTGGTTGCCGCAGCTGTCGCGGCGGAAACGGGTGTTACGCCGGAGCTGTCCACCTCGGGTGGCACCTCGGATGCGCGTTTTGTCAAAGACCATTGCCCTGTCGTTGAGTTCGGCCTGACCGGCAAGACGATGCATCAGGTAGATGAGCGGGTGAAGGTGGATGAAATCGTGCAGCTTAAGGCGATCTACACACGGATTTTGCGCGATTATTTCAGCTAGTCCCCAGAGTTTTCGAAAACTCTGGCCAATTTCTTTCGAAAGAAATTGGCGCTCTGCTATGTGCGTGATACCGCAGGCCTATGACACGCATCCCATCGAAATCCGAAATCCTTGACTGGATCTCTGCCAACCCGACCAAAGCGGCCAAGCGCGACATTGCCAAGGCGTTCGGGGTCAAAGGGGCTGCGCGGATTGATCTCAAGCGTCTGCTGAAAGAATTGCAGGACGAGGGCAAGCTGACCAAGCGCCGCTCGTCCTACCGCGATGCTGAAGAATTGCCCCCGGTTGCTGTGCTGGAGATACTCGGCCCCGACGCCGATGGCGACATCTTTGCCCGCCCGATGGAATGGAAGGGCGAAGGTGCCGAGCCGCGCATCCTGATGATGCTTCGGAGCAGTGATCCGGCTTTGGGGCAAGGCGACCGCATTCTGGGCCGGTTGACCGTCGACAAGACCGAAGACCACACCCACACTGCCCGCATGATCCGGCGTATCGGGGCGAACCCTTTGCGTATTCTGGGCGTGTTTCGTGCAGGGTCCGAAGGTGGGCGCATCCTGCCCATCGACAAGGGTGCTGATAAGCAGTGGACCGTCGCCGCTGGTGCCACCGGCGGGGCCAAGGATGGCGAATTGGTTGAGGCTGAACAGGCTGGTCCGAAGGGCCGATTGGGCCTACCAAAAGCCCGCATTGTGGCACGCTTGGGCGATCCGTCTGAGCCGCGCGCTGCCTCATTGATTGCAATCCACCAACACGGCATCCCTGATCACTTCCCCGATGAAGTCGTAGCAGAGGCCGATGCCGCCAAGCCTGCCCCATTGGGCAAACGCCGTGATCTGCGTGACGTGCCTCTGCTCACCATCGATCCGTGGGACGCCCGCGATCACGATGATGCCTGTTTTGTCGAGGCTGACACCGATCCTAAAAACAAAGGCGGCTTCATCATCTGGGTCGCGATTGCCGACGTAGCCCATTACGTCACGCCCAATTCTGCCTTGGATCGTGAGGCACGCAAACGCGGGAATTCCACTTACTTCCCCGACCGCGTTGTCCCGATGCTGCCGGATCGATTGTCGGGTGATCTGTGTTCGCTGCATGAAGGGGTTGAGCGGGCCTGCATGGCCGTGGCGATGCGCATTGATGCTGATGGCAACAAGATCGATCATCAGTTCCATCGCGGGCTGATGAAATCAGTCGCTTCGCTGAATTATGAAGAGGTGCAGGCCGCCGTTGACGGGCAAGTCGGTGACAAGGTTGCCCCTTTGATGGACCAGATCATTGCGCCGCTCTATGCCGCATATGCCGCCCTGATGAAGGCGCGTGCGCGCAGGCAGCCGTTGGAGCTGGATCTGCCCGAGCGCCAGATCGTGCTGGATGATGCGGGCAAGGTCACATCCGTGAACTACAAGGAACGGCTGGATGCGCACCGCTTGATCGAAGAGTTTATGGTGTTGGCTAACGTCGCCGCGGCTGAGACTTTGATCGCCAAGAAATCCCAGCTTTTGTTCCGCGTCCATGAAGAACCCGATCAGGACAAATTGGAGGCACTGCGCGAGGTCGCCCAAGCTTCAGGCCTGAACCTTGCCAAAGGGCAGGTGTTGAAGACAGCGCATCTCAATCGTTTGCTCAAAGGTGCCGCCGATACCGAAAATCAAGAACTGATCAATATGGCCACGCTGCGATCCATGACGCAGGCCTATTATAACCCTGAGAACTTCGGCCATTTCGGGCTGGCCCTGCGTGCCTATGCCCATTTCACGTCGCCCATCCGGCGCTATGCGGACCTGATCGTGCATCGCGCGTTGATTGCGGCCCATGGTTGGGGTGATGATGGGCTGAGCCCCTGGGACTTGGAAAACCTTGCCGATACCGCCAAGCAGATCAGCGACACAGAGCGGCGGTCGATGGCGGCAGAGCGTGATACGACCGATCGCTATCTGGCGGCGTTCCTTGCGGATCGTGTGGGCGCAGAATTAACGGGCCGGATCAGTGGCATCGCGAAGTTCGGTGTTTTCGTGAAACTCGATGAAACTGGCGCCGATGCGATGATCCCGATCAGGACATTAGGGCGTGAGTATTTCCACTACGATGCCGATACGCAGACCTTGATGGGATCAGACACGGGCACCGTGATCGGGCTTGGCCAACGCACAACCGTGAAGCTGGCCGAAGTTGCCCCTGTCACGGGTGGTTTGATTGTTGAGCTGATCTCGCTTGATGATCGGATCATGCCGCGCGGCCCGTCGAAGGGGCGCGGCAAGCCGCCACGCCGCAAGCACGGCTCTGCCCGCAAAAAGGCCGCCAAAACCGCCCGTAAGGTCAAACGGACCCGAAAGTAGGCTACTGTGGCAGGCGTGCGCAGGTGCCGCCCTGCATGCAGGACGTGAGCATATCCAGCGTGGCTTGCGATGGCTCCGGGAAGATCATGCTGCCGCAGGGTTCTGCGATCAGGCTGACGGGTGGTTCTGTGAAGGGCACAAAGAACACGGCCTCGCCACCGCTGTTTGCCCCTCCGCACCATGGGCCCGCGCAGGTCACTTGCAGGTTCACACGGCCAATGTAGTCGCTGGTGAAGCCGTCTTGCGTCAGCCCTTTGCCGACAAAACGCCCCGGGATCGGGGCCGGATCACGGGTTTGGTTGATCATATCCGTTTCGGGCAAGAGGTCTTCGTCAAAGGTCAGCGTCCCGTAGAGGACAAAATACCGCTCTGGCGCTTCTGCGAACCGCTGGAAGCTGTCGATGGCGTCAGGCCTCATGCATGAGAGCGCCACTGACTGGCTGGCAATCAGGATGCACGTTGCGGCAAGAAAAACCGCTCGTATCATAGCTTGCTCCGGAATTCTGCAAGTACCTGTTCATAGACCGCGCGTTTGAAGGGCACGATGCTATCTACCAGTTGATCGGCATCCATCCATTTCCATGCAGAGAATTCTGGGTGGTCAGTTTCCAGATCAATTTGGTTGTCCAGCCCATGATACCTCATCAGATACCATTTCTGTTCCTGCCCCCGGTAGCGTCCTTTCCAGATGTTTGGCACCAACGCATGCGGAATGTCGTAGCGGATCAGGTCTTTGCTTTCGGCTTCGATACTGACCAGATTGGCGGGAATGCTGGTTTCCTCGAATAGTTCGCGCAGGGCCGCGTCGCGGGTGTTTTCGCCCTTGTCCACGCCCCCTTGCGGCATTTGCCAAGCGTCGGTGTCACGATCAAGCCGTTGGGCCACAAAGACCTGCCCTCGTGGATTGGCGAGCATGACCCCCACACAAGGACGATAGGGAAGTTTCGCGATTTCTTCTGGGGTCATGGCGGGGCCTTGGTCTTTCATCTTTTGCACCTTTTGCTGGTTGGTCCAGACTTAGGCAAGGGCGTTGCGTTATGCGATAACAAGGCGCGTTTCATGACGGATGCGCGCGGCAATCCATCTCAGGTGATCTGGCCGGAACGCGACACAGCCTGCCGTCGGTCGCCCCGGCCCCCGCCATGCGTGCAGGAAAATGGCTGATCCACGGCCTTTGACCGCATAGGGCCAGTTCCAGTCCGTCAGAATGATCAAATCATACATCGGGTCGGCCCGTCGCAGCCGTTCGTGGCTATGGGGATAGGGCGTCCGGACCATCAGATTGTAGTCCTCGTGGTGTGGATCATCTGACCACAGGTCAGAGGGCCTAATGGGAAGCGCCCAGTCCGCGGGCCGCGCCATGCGGTCAGGTCGGTAGAGCATGCCCACAAGCCGGTGCACCCCGCGTGGTGTCGCCCCGTCGCCCTCTTTCTTGCGGTTGGTCAGCTCACCCCGCCCGATGGTGCAGGGAAAGCGGCGGTTCAGGAACCGCAAATGCGTGGGGGTCAGGACAAGATCGGTGGCTTTCATGGCGCCCAAGATAAGATGGTTTGGGGGCCGTGTCATCGGAAGGATTGCCATGATAAAGTGATGGGATGACCCAACAACAGCTCCCTTCGGACCTTCCACTTTTTGAGGCCAAAGAGGCCTTTGGCTTGCGCAAGCTGATTGGCGTGATGTCCATGCTTACCGCCCTGCCCTTGGGTTTGCTGGTATTTATGATGGGGACAGCCTCTGCGCTGGCATGGGCGCAAATTATCGTTGCTCTGATGACTTTGGGGTTCTTGGGCTTTGGCTGCCTTGCCTTCTTTCCCAGACGCGCCCCTTTGGTGCGGGTCCGCTTGACGGATGATGCGCTCTGGATGGTGCCGGATCAAAATCACTGGGCGCAGTTTGCAAAGCCGCCCGACGTGGCTGTTGAAATCCCACTTACACAGATCACCCGCATTGATGATGGCGGGGTCTATTACAGTTATCGGCGGTTAACGGTGGCTTGGGCGGACGAGGCTGTTGCCGTCAACACGACCCATCTGGATCAAGACTTGCGCCGGATCACAGATGCTATTGCGCAGGCGATGAAGGCCAAGGGGTTGCGACTGAAAGAGGTGATCCCTGTGATGGCCAAACGGGGTGGCGTTTGGACGGTGACGCCGATTGATCAGGAAGCCGATGTCTAGGCCTGGCTACGCCTTTCGGCCTGTCTCGCCGGATGATGGGCCGATGCTACGGGCGTGGCGCGCTGAAACGCATGTGCGGGAATGGTGGGGACCGCCCACCAATGATGATGAAACCGAAGCTGATCCGAAGGTATCAAGATGGATCGTGTCATGTAATGGCACACCCTTTGCATATGCGCAGGATTATGCCGTGCATGGGTGGCCGGAGCATCACTTTGCCCATCTGGATGCTGGAGCCCGTGGGATCGATCAATACATCGGGCCAAGTGAGATGCTGGGCCGCGGTCACGGCACAGCGTTTCTGGCCCAGATCATGGCACGCCTTTTTGCGCAAGGCGCGCCCGTGCTGGCGACGGACCCCCACCCTGACAACGCACGCGCCATCGCTGTGTATGAAAAACTGGGGTTTGGGGTGGCAGGCCCTAAGCAGGATACCCAATGGGGGTTGATCCTGCCGATGCTCGCCCGCCCCTAAAGCAGATGCCCCGACTTGGACGCTTTTGTCGCAAGGTAGTGATGGTTGTGCCGGTTCTCGCCCACTTTGAGCGGGACACGTTCCACCACCTCAAGACCGCAGGCGTTCATCCGGTCCACTTTGGCGGGGTTGTTTGTCAGCAAGCGCACCTGTGAAAACCCGAGCCGTTTGAGAATTTCTGCCCCGATCCGGAAATCCCGTTCGTCATCTTCGAACCCAAGTCTGTGGTTGGCTTCGACAGTATCAAAGCCCTGATCCTGTAAAGAATATGCCCGCATCTTATTGGCCAGCCCGATCCCCCGCCCTTCTTGGTTAAGATAAAGCAGGACCCCTGCCCCTTCGGCCCCCATTTGTGCTAGAGCACCTCGCAACTGTGGGCCACAGTCACACTTGAGCGACCCAAGGATGTCGCCGGTGAAACAAGCCGAATGCAGTCTGGACAGGACGGGTTGCGACCGATCCGGTTGACCGATTTCAACGGCGTAGTGTTCTTCGCCCCCATCATCGGGGCGGAAGATATGGAGCCGTCCAGCCTCTGACACCTCGAGCGGCAGGCCCGCGTTCACGATGGGCTGGAGCGGGCTGAGGACCGTATCGACCACAGCGCTTTCAGGCACGATGGTCAGGTTATGTTCCAGTGCGAAGGCCAGCGCATTGTCCAGACGCAGCACCAGGGCCGCGGGCAAAAGCCGCGCTGACTTCAGGATGGTGATCGCTGCACGGTGCAAATCCGCGCCACCTTCGCGTTCGCTTTGTAGCGGTCCCTTCATGGGATTGCGCAAGTCATCGGCGGGATCGGCAATGGCTTGCACCCAAGCCAAGGTTGCGTCCTGGGGCAGTTTGATCCGCGCTACATCCCCGTCATAGGCGCGTGCCTTCAGCGTCTCTGCCCGCCACGAGGTGATCACCAGATCGGGCATCCCCATGGCCCGCAAGTCTGCGTAGCGCCCTGCCTCCAAAGTCTCGACCGCCAAAATCACCGCGCCGCCAGCCAAGACCACAGGCACGCCCATGCGCAAGTCAGCCCGCGCACGGGCCAGACGCTCTGTAATGTCGGGGGAGAATCCCATGACGGTTGCCTTGCTGATATGTTTCAACAGATAGCTATTAGACCGCCAAAGTGAAACATTTGCACGTCAAATCACACGTCCGTGTGAAAGTTTCATCCCCTCGCTTGTTGGGCGCGTAACAAGAGCACATGTCTAGAGACGAAGACAAAGGAGGCCCTGATGGCACAACTCAAGAAGATCTTGCTGGTAGACGACGATGACGACCTGCGGGAAGCCTTGGGCGAGCAGCTGTTGATGACCGAAGACTTCGATGTATTCGAAGCGGACGACGGCGCAAGCGCCATGGTGAAAGCGAAAGAAGGTCTTTACGACCTGATGATCCTCGACGTGGGTCTGCCCGATACTGATGGCCGCGAACTTTGCCGTGTCTTGCGCAAGCAGGGTGTGAAATGCCCGATCCTGATGCTGACAGCGCAGGACAGCGATGCCGATACCATTTTGGGTCTTGATGCTGGTGCAAATGACTACGTCAGCAAGCCATTCAAATTCCCCGTTCTGCTGGCCCGCATTCGCAGCCAGCTGCGCACCCATGAGCAATCAGAGGACGCTGTGTTCCAGCTGGGGCCATATACCTTCAAGCCTGCTCAGAAAATGCTGGTGACCGAGGATGACAAAAAGGTTCGCCTGACCGAGAAAGAGACGAATATCCT
>CAYLMZ010000057.1:0-14685 GCA_964385035.1 uncultured Loktanella sp. | reverse complement strand
TCTGAATAGATCGCAACCGTTTGGATGCCCATCTTGCGGGCGGTCTTGATGACCCGGCAGGCGATTTCACCGCGGTTGGCGATCAGGATTTTCTTGAACATGGTCTTAGTCCCCAAAACGAAAAACCGCCGTGAGGCGCGCAGCCCCACGACGGTTTCCAAATGTTGCACGCCCGACGGGCGCGATAGTCTTTAGATTAGCGGCAAATGCCTGCGTCGTCGCAGAATACGCCAGCAGCAGCACCGACAACCATGGAGCCGGTTTGGTCGGTGCCAAGCAGTTCAGCCGCGACAAGGCCTGCGCCTGCGCCGGCCACGCCGCGTTCGATGTCATTGTCGAGGCACCCGGCCAAGCCGAATACTGCCACTGCTGCAAGGATGATGGATGTCTTTTGCATTGTTCTCTGCCTATTGTTGTTGGATGGGCCTGCGCACGTTTGGCGCGACCGGTAGACCATAGACTAGCCACTTCCCGCTGATATCCAATAGCAAGGCGCTTCGCGCGCGGATTTGCGCGCAAAAAGGAAATCGGCCTGCCTGACAAGCAAGCAGACCGATAAAGGGAAGGGTAACGATAAAGAGTGTACCGGACGCCTCGTTTGCTGGACCGAAGCGCCTTGGTAACCAAAGTGACGCAAAGCTTGTGAGTTTCCAATGCAATTTGAAAGACGTGCGCCTCTTGGGCGAATTCCCGCTGAGCGGGTAGATTTGCAACCGCGATGCTCATCCCTCGAACACCTCCGGAAAGCTGCCGGCGGCCACATCAACATCGATGCGCAAGAGCGCCTCATAGCTGGCCGGATCAAACGGGTCTTCTGCCGGAATCACTTCGCGGCCAAACAGCCAGCTCAGCCGACCTGCGTCCAGATTGCCGCGCACAAAGGGTTCTTCGCCGAAGTTTTCCCAAAGGGCTTGCATAAACCCAGCATCGGCCCGCTTGTCAGCTGGGCGCCTGTCAGGATAGCGGATACGTTCGGTCAGCTCTGTGGCGCCTGCTTTATTGGCGCGGCGCAAGACGAACTGAAAATCCGTCCCGCGCAACCTCCCCGGAAACCCGCGGTGCTTTTCCATGTACGGAAGATTAGCCATGTGCACCCCCTGACAGCGGTGCAATGCGGAAATCAGTCCACGATGCGCGCGTATTCCACGACCTGTTGGGCCGCAACATCGGATGACGCCGCCCTAAGATCACGTTCCTGACTGCCTGATATTGCGACAACAGCCATGAGAGCTGCCATCGCGAATGCGATGATACCTTGAACCATTGGACGAACCTGCCTTTTGCCTCACGGGGCGTCACGCACTCTGCGGTGCTTTGCTCCCGTGTTGCACAACTAGGCAAAAACGACCCACATTCAAAGCCCTGCGCGGCATCATTGATGCGTTGTGTGGCAAATCGGTGCGCGCGTGAGCGACCAATTGCCGGTTTGCACAAAATCGCAGCGGGTTTCGGCTGGCGCAAAATATGTCGGCTATTGTGGATCACAGCGGAATGTTGTCGTGCTTTTTCCACGGCACATGCACCTTTTTGGTGCGCAGTGACGCAAAGGCGCGGCAGACACGTTTGCGGGTCGAATGCGGCATGATAACTTCGTCGATCACGCCCTTTTCAGCGGCAACAAACGGGTTCGCAAAGCGATCTTCATAGTCTTTGGTGTGCTGTGCGATTTTATCCGCGTCGCCCAGATCGGCACGATGGATGATCTCGGTGGCACCCTTGGCCCCCATCACCGCGATCTCGGATGTTGGCCACGCATAGTTGAAATCACCCTGCAAATGCTTGGAGGCCATCACGACATAAGCACCGCCATAGGCCTTGCGTGTAATCACAGTCACCTTGGGCACTGTCGCTTCGCCATAAGCATAAAGCAGCTTTGCACCATGTTTGATCACGCCGCCATATTCCTGAGAGGTGCCGGGCAGGAAGCCGGGCACGTCAACCAGCGACAGGATCGGAATTTCAAATGCATCGCAGAACCGCACAAAGCGGGCCGCCTTGCGCGAACTGTCGATGTCCAGACATCCCGCCAGCACCATAGGCTGGTTGGCCACAACACCAACGGTCGACCCTTCAAGGCGGATGAACCCGGTCAGGATGTTCTTGGCGAAGTCTTCCTGAATTTCATAAAAGTCACCTTCGTCCGCGATCTTGGTGATCAACTCTTTCATGTCGTAAGGCATGTTGGGGTTGTCAGGGACCAGCGTGTCGAGGCTTTCTTCAACACGGTTCACATCGTCAAAGAACGGGCGGACGGGTGGTTTTTGCTGGTTGTTGGACGGCAAGAAGTCGATCAGACGGCGGCATTCGGCGATGGCTTCAACGTCGTTCTCAAAGGCTGCGTCGGCCACGGATGATTTCTTGGTATGGGTCGAAGCACCACCCAATTCTTCTGCCGTCACCTGCTCGTTCGTCACTGTCTTGACCACGTCAGGGCCGGTGACAAACATGTAAGAGCTGTCTTTGACCATAAAGATAAAGTCGGTCATCGCAGGCGAATATACCGCACCACCCGCACATGGGCCCATGATCATGCTAATCTGAGGGACAACACCAGAGGCCGTGATGTTGCGCTGAAACACCTCACCATAGGCTGCAAGGCTTGCGACACCTTCCTGAATACGTGCACCACCCGAGTCGTTGATACCAATGATCGGCGCGCCGTTCTGGACGGCCATATCCATAATCTTGCAGATTTTCTGGCCGTGCGTTTCAGACACAGACCCACCCATGACGGTGAAATCCTGTGAGAACACATAAACCAGACGCCCGTTGATCGTGCCCCATCCGGTGACAACGCCGTCACCAGCGGGCCGATGTTTTTCCATGCCAAAGTCGGTGCAGCGGTGCGCCACGAACATATCAAATTCTTCGAAGCTACCGTCGTCCAGCAACAACTCAATCCGCTCACGTGCGGTCAGTTTGCCCTTGCTGTGCTGTGCCGCGATCCGCTTTTCACCGCCACCCATGCGGGCAGCCTCGCGTCGGGCTTCGAGTTCCTGCAATACATCCATGAGATCACACCTTCATTCTTTGCTGCACGTGCATAGCGCGCCGACCGCGACAACAGAAGGACGAAAGCGTAAATTTGCAAACTATTGGTTTTGCACTGATGAATATTTGCAAACTTGCAAAGCGCGTCACATCTGTGCGCTGGATCACAATAGACAGCCGCAGCGATTAGCCCTAGGTCTGGTGCATGACCACGCGCCCCGTCGTCCGCTTTCTGGACCGCACAACCCCGCCACACATCCTGACGCTCGTGCTGATTACAGGCATGTCGGCGCTCAGCATGTCGATTTTCCTTCCTTCACTGGCCGCGATGACGACGTATTTCGACACGGACTATGCGATCATGCAGATTGCACTGTCGGGTTATCTGGCGGCAACGGCGGTCCTCCAGGTCTTTATCGGTCCGATTTCAGACCGGTATGGGCGTCGGATGATGGTTTTGGGATCAATGGCCATCTTTGTTGTCGCCTCGATTGGCGCGATGCTGGCGACCACGGTCGAAGTCTTCCTGTTCTTCCGCATCCTGCAAACAGCTGTCGCCACATCAATGGCATTGGGGCGGGCAATTGTCCGTGACATGGTTCCGCAGGACGAAGCGGCCTCTATGATCGGTTATGTCACAATGGGCATGGCCATCGTTCCAATGGTAGGCCCGATGATCGGGGGCGGGCTTGAGCAATACTTCGGCTGGCAAGCGACCTTCCTGTTTCTCGCCGTCACCGGGGCGGCCACTTTTCTCCTCGTATTTTCCGACCTTGGCGAGACGGTCAAGGGCAAGGGGATGAGCTTTCAGGATCAATTCCGAACATACCCGGAACTGCTGCGCTCGCCGCGGTTTTGGGGCTACGTGCTATGTTCTGCTTTTGCATCTGGCGGGTTCTTTGCGCTGCTGGGCGGGACATCTTTCATTGCGGACGGCATCTTTGGCCTCAGCCCCCTTTGGAGCGGGATCGCCCTTGGCGCCCCTGCCATCGGATATGCCTTTGGCAATTTCATTTCGGGCCGCTTTTCCGTCCGCTACGGTGTGAACAAAATGGCGATCGTGGGCAGTATCGTCCTGATTTTCGGGATGGGGGCATCTTTACTGGTCACGCTGATGGGCGTCATCCACCCGCTTGCGTTTTTCGGGTTCTGCGTTTTCCTCGGGACCGGCAACGGTATCGTGCTGCCAAACGTCATGGCAGGTTCGATCTCCGTGCGTCCCCACCTTGCGGGCACGGCAAGTGGGCTTGGCGGGGCGATCATGATCGGTGGCGGGGCGGCTTTGTCGCAATTTGCTGGAAGCATTCTGACCGTCGAGACCGGCACCTTACCGCTACAAGTGATCATGTTCGGCACATCTGTCTGCGCGCTCTTGTCGGTGCTGTTTGTGGTCTGGCGGGAACGCCAGATCGCTTGACCGCAACGCTTTGCAGGCGCTAAGGCTAACCTGCAAAGCTGCAAAGGCGTCTCATGGCTGTTCAGAAACTTTATGCAGGGGCAAAGCTGCGCGAATTGCGCGGCCGGTTGTCACTAACCCAGAAAGCATTTGCTGACAAACTTGGCGTCTCGCTGCCCTATCTGAACCAGATGGAAAACAACAACCGCCCCGTTTCAACGGCCGTGGTTTTGGGGTTGGCACAGGAATTTGGCTTTGACGTCACAGAGTTGCAATCAGGCGATGAAGCGCGCCTTGTCAGTGATATGCGCGAAG
Organism: uncultured Loktanella sp.; assembly: GCA_964385035.1. Lineage (GTDB taxonomy): Bacteria > Pseudomonadota > Alphaproteobacteria > Rhodobacterales > Rhodobacteraceae > Yoonia. The sequence continues at coordinate 9,983 of CAYLMZ010000057.1, read as the reverse complement.
CATTGGCTGATCCGGTCTTTACAGGCCCTGCCCCTGCTTTGGCCGATTTGCGGCTGGCCGCAGCAAACGCCCCTGCCCTTGCCCGCGCATTTCTCGATCTGCATGCAGGCTACAGGCAGACCCATGAACGGCTCGCCTCTTTGGATGAGGCATTGGGGCGCGAAGATGCGCGGCTCCAACCCAGCCCATGGGAAGAGGTGCGGGACTTCTTTCACTACTGCGACAACTACATCGACGCGGTTGACCGCAGCGCTGAACGCTTTGCCAGCCAGCTTGACGGGGTGGAAAGCATTGCAGAACTCGCGATCCGCACGCTCATGGGCCACGGGGTGACGGTGCTGTTTGCCCCCGCAAATGATGTGCGCCACTACGATGCGGCAAGCAAGACGCTGACAATTTCCCAAGAAGCCGGCGAAGCCACGCAGACCTTTCAACTCTTGTTGCAATTGGCCCTGATCACGCAGGAAAAGCTATTGGAAGCCACGCTTGACCTTGCGCGGTTCCAATCGGACGAGGCTCGTGCGATCGCAAAGGTGGGGCTGGCCAATTACTTTGCCGGGGCTGCCTTGATGCCTTACCGGGCCTTTTTGACCGCCGCACAGGACTGCCGCCACGACCTCGAGGTCCTTGCCCGCCGTTTCGGGGCATCGCTTGAACAGGTGGCCCATCGGCTGTCGACCATGCAGCGGCCCGGCGAAAAGGGTATCCCGTTCTTTTTTGTCCGCGTTGATCAGGCAGGCACCATCACCAAACGCCATTCAGCTACGACCCTGCAATTTGCGCGCTACGGCGGGGCCTGCCCCTTGTGGAACGTCCATCAGGCGTTTGAGCTACCCGGTCAGTTCCTGCGCCAATTGGCCGAGACGCCAGACGGCGCCCGTTATTTCTGTCTGGCCCGCGATGTCAGCAAATCCGGCGGGGCCTATCACACCCCGACGCGGCGCTATGCCATTGGGTTGGGTTGCGAGGTCAAGCACGCCGATGCCTTGGTCTATGCCGATCACATGGACATCACCAGCGCCGAGGCCTACGCGCCCATCGGAATATCGTGCCGGATCTGCGAGCGGCGCAACTGCCATCAACGTTCAGTCCCACCACTGGAGCGGCAACTGCGCGTCGATCCCGACAGGCGTGGGCTTTTGCCCTACCAGCTTGACTAGATTGCAAAATCGGGGTCGGATGATCCCATAAAAGGGGAGGGATCACCATGGAACTGAGCGGGTCACGGACAATTGCAGCAGACGTCGATACAGTCTGGGCGCATCTGAACAACGCTGAAACACTCAAGGCCTGCATCCCCGGTTGCGAGGACCTGACCGGATCCCCTGAAGAAGGGTTTGCTGCGGTGGTAAAACAAAAGGTCGGGCCGGTGAAAGCCACCTTTAAAGGTGACGTGCAGCTTGAGAACGTGGTTCCCGGAAAAAGCTACACCATCACCGGAGAGGGCAAAGGCGGGGTTGCCGGTTTTGCCAAAGGTGGCGCCGATGTCGTGCTAACGCCCGTAGATGGCGGCACTGAGCTGACCTATGAGGCGCAAGCCAAAGTGGGCGGAAAACTTGCCCAGCTTGGCAACCGCATCATCGGTGGCTTCGCCCGCAAGATGGCGGACGAATTTTTTGAACGGTTTCAGGATACCGTTGAGGGGAACAACGCCAGCTAAGCCGTATTGAGAACCGCGCTGATCTGATCTTTTAACGCCATGCGTTCTTTGCGCATCTCTTGCATATGCAGATCATCTGTCGGTTCGACGTTGGTCTCTGCCCGATGGATTGCCCGGTTTACGACGTGATATTCATCATAAAGCTTGGCAAAATGCGCGTCGCTTTGCTTGAGCGCTTGCATCGTTTCGATCTTGTCGGCGAACTCTTCAATCAACTCATGCGGTGTGTGCGACATATGCGGCAGTCCTTCTTATTGTTGGATGCCTCTATGATAACTTGCTTGCGCCCACACGACTTTGACGCGGATCAATAGGGCCCCTGTTTTTGGGTCTTCAGGCCATGACGCATGGCGCGGAATTCAACATCACTCGCCAGCTTCATATCCCGCTTGTGGCCCGTCATGAATTCTTCAAAACTGTTAAACTGGCTGGGTGATGCCGCAAGGATCTGGTCAACCCCCTCGACCCATCCGTATTGACGCAGCTGCCGCAAACCATGGTAGTGCAGCACCCGTGTCGTTTCGTCAGACATGCGTGTGGTGCAGTTCCATTCAAGTGAGAGCGGGCGGACGTTGTTGTCTTTGGCCGCGAGCCCGGCAAGCGCAATTGTGTCCAACCAAGGCCGTTTGTTTGCGATCCGATCGTCATGCTCGAGGATTTCGGCATGGGCCAGCCAGCGCGCACCAAAGTCGGTTTCTTCCGATTTGGCTGGCGGAAAAAGGACGAGACCCGCGTTGTAGGTCGGATGCGACATGCTCCCACCCCATAGCGCTTGCTTGCGCGGGAAGGCCGCAAAGCCAAGCACATCGGCGACAGCCTGAAACGCGTCATCGTTTGCCGCCCAACCCGGCAGATTATCAAGGCAAAGCGACACCCTGCCTGGCGCCACAACGTCAAGAAAACGTGACGGGCGCACGAGGCAGATATCTGTATCAAGAAACAGGCCCCAACCCTTCGCCTGCAAGCCGGCCGCAGCAATCAACTTGTTTCCCGCCGGATAACCATCGCTGAAATGGTTTTCGATCGCCCGCAGCTCGGCCCCTGTCATTGCAAGGAATTTGCGCGTCTCGGCGTGCAGGTCTGCGACTCTTTCCGTTCGGCAGAAACCCACCAGTTGAAAATCATCGCGACAATTGACCATCAGAGAGGCGATCAACAGATGGGCCTGTGCTTCCAACGGGCCGGGTTCGACCATGAAAAAGATCGAAAGCGGCTCTTGGGATGCTGCGTCACAGGTAGCAGGGCGTGCGGGGACCAAGGCGTCGGGATTTGTGTCCCTCAAGATGGCCTTTGCCGCCAATTGCACCTCTGGCGACCTTGTGTGTGCGGCCAGTTTCATCGTTTCGGGCGATATCCCCATGTCGCGCAGGAATGCCCGCGCCACGTCTACGGGGTCAATGCACCCCGTTTCGTCGGGGCGCATCACTGCGGTGCAGGTCGGCAACTCACCCAGCAAAGCGGCGTTCAGGCGTGCGGTCCAGGCGGCATCGTCGTCAAATGTGTCGGTCGTAGTGGCGGAGGTCGCGGGCGATCCGTCTGCTTGGGATTGCGCCGTGTGAATTGCCCGTTGGACAACAGGGTCGTTTCGCGTCAGATGCAGCGTTGTCTGTGCACCATCCAGCCCACGCAACACCAAGGCGATCCGACGGGCGAGGTCCACAGGATCATGTGCCGCATTCCCGTCGCCCATCGCAGGATACTCAAGCACCAAGATCCCCGCTTGCGCACCCAGTTCTGCTAAGCGATCCAGCATCTGCGCGTTGAACCCTGCGATCTGGTCTTGCAGGTCTTCCATGTCGTCGATGGGCACCTCAAGCACGCGATCAAACAGCCGCTGCCATTTGCCAAAAAGATCATTGAGAAAGCGGTGACCGACCCAGCGCAGCCGCCCGCGGTTGCCGATGATGGTCGGGCGCACCACCCCTTCGCCGTTCTGTTGTGGCGCAATTTTGATATGCAGCTTCATGGCGTTCCTATCGTCACTCGCGCTGTTCTAGCTTGCGAGGCTGCATAAGGAAACACAACGCCCGCTTATCTAGCGACGTGCGGCGCGCCAGCCTGCGGCCTCTGCCTCTGCACGGCTGCAAAACCACCGTTCGCCCTGACTTTCGTTGATCCGTGTGCGCGCATAATGTTCTTGTCCGGGCATATGGTAGATGCGCCCGTTGCCAGAGATGTTGCCCTTGATCACACACCCATTCACAGGGGCGGTGTCCGGTGTGATTTGCGCTGCGCGGTAGTCGGCGGGCAAGGCAATTTCAACTGCCCACAAGCCACGTTCCGCGATTGCGGCCCCTTTTTCATCAAGGTCATAGACGTCGCTATAGCGGCGATACGCCCAAGCCAAACCGGAAGCGACAATTGCCCGCCCCATATCGCGTCCGTCCACCTCGCACTGCGCTACGGCGCGACCATAGCGGTCTGTGTCACGGGTCAAACAACGGGCGTATGCGCCTTCGAATGCATTCGCGACCGCATCACGCGTCCAAGCCCCGCAGTCCCACGTGCGCCCACCCGCCGAGCAGGGTTGGCCCATTTCGGGGGCATCGATCCCAAAGAGCCGCACACGTGTGCCGCCCACATCAATCGTGTCGGCATCAACGACGCGCACAATTCCGTTGGGGGCCGCAAACGATACCGTTCCGAACAGGCAAAGGCAAAGACAGATCAGGGCATATCTCATACAGGTCAGGTGAAACCTGATGCTGCTCTGCGCAACCGAAAATCTTAACGAAGGTTAAGAAAGTGTTAATGCCGCAACGCTATCGCTGACTGGTTTCCCAATCGGGATGCACCCAAGGTTGGTCATTCGCAGGCGGTAGCGGGTTTTTTTGCAGGATATGATCTGCGGCTTTTTCACCCACCATCAGCGACGGGCCATTGGTGTTTCCGTTTGTCACGCGCGGAAAGATGGAACTATCGGCAACACGCAACCCGTCAACACCGATCACGCGGGTTTGCGGATCAACGACGGCCATCGGATCATTGCGATCCCCCATCCGGCACGTGCCACAGGGGTGATAGGCACTCTCGGCATGTTCGCGGATAAAGCTATCGAGTTCGGCATCGCTCTGCGCATCTGCGCCGGGCTGGATCTCGCGACCCCGGAACTCTTCAAAAGCGGGTTGGGCGAAAATCTCGCGGGTGAGCCGGATGCAGGTCCGGAAGTCTTCCCAGTCTTCCGGGTGCGACATATAGTTGAATTCAATTTTCGGATGATCACCCGGATCAGCTGATCGCAGAGTGACCTGCCCGCGCGATTTTGATCGCATCGGACCGACATGGGCCTGAAAACCGTGCCCGTCAGGGGCAACCTTGCCGTCATAGCTCACGGCGATCGGCAGGAAGTGGAACTGGATGTCGGGGTACTTCACGCCCGCTTTGGACCGGATAAAGCCCGCACTTTCAAACTGGTTTGAGCTCCCAAGGCCGGTTTTCCACAAGAGCCATTCGGCCCCGATGCGGAGTTTCCCGCGCAGGTTCCAATACTGGAACAGGGTGACCGGTTTGGTGGCAGCCTGTTGAATATAAAGTTCCAGGTGATCTTGCAGATTCTGACCCACACCAGGACGATCAGCGACAACCTCGATCCCGTGCTCGGCCAGATGTGCAGCCGGCCCGATCCCTGACAGCATCAACAGTTTGGGCGAGTTCAATGACGAGGCAGCGATGATCACCTCTTTGTTGGCTTTGATCACTTCGATTTTGCTGCCGCGACTGACCTCGACACCGGTCGCGCGTCCGTCTTCAATGATGATCCGGCGGGCCAGCGCGCGGGTGATTGTGCAGTTGGGCCGTTTCAATGCAGGGCGCAGATAGGCCGTGGCCGCCGACCAGCGATATCCCTTGTAGATCGTCGCGTCGAAAGGTCCGAAGCCTTCTTGCTGCTGCCCGTTATAGTCTTCGGTGACCTGATAGCCCGCTTGCGCCCCTGCCTCGACAAAGGCGCGTGTCAGTGGGTTTTTACGCGGACCACGTGTCACGTGCAGCGGGCCGTCTTTGCCGCGCCATTCAGGATCACCGCCATGGCCACCATCATGCCAGTGCTCCATCCGTTTGAAATAGGGGAGCACATCAGCGTAGGACCAGCCGTGCGCCCCGCTTTCGGCCCAATGGTCATAATCGCAGGCATGCCCGCGCACGTAGATCATTCCATTGATCGATGATGACCCACCGATCACCTTGCCGCGCGGTGTGACCAGCTGGCGGCCACCCAAATGCGGTTCCGGTTCTGACTTCATACCCCAGTCGTATTGTTTCATGTTCATTGGGTAAGACAGGGCCGCTGGCATCTGAATGAGCGGCCCAACATCTGTCCCGCCGTATTCGATGATCAGCACCTGTTTGCCTGCTTCAGCCAAGCGGTAAGCAATAGCGCACCCGGCCGAGCCTGCGCCCACAATGACGTAATCGGCTTGCATCACACCCTCATGAGTTCAAGTAACCTAGCAACAACGAGATGAATGCTCCGACATGGACCACCATGATTGCTTTGTCTTTCCACATGACGCCAACGGCGAACCAAAGGATAATGCCAGCAAAGAAGGCAAAGACATTCCACGGCACGACATTCAGCCCGGTCAGCCCGTAACCGATCAATTGGATCACAGTGGCGATCCATTTGACCACATCAACGCGGCTCCAGCTGCTTGTATTTTCCGCTTCCATCAGAATGGCGCTTCTAGATCGCCCGTGCGGACGTAGACGCCTTTGATCTGGCTATAGTGTTCGATCGCCGCCTTGGAGTTCTCGCGACCAACGCCCGACAGTTTTGATCCGCCAAAGGGCGCTTCGACGGGCGCATCGTTGTAAGTGTTGATGTAGCATGTGCCTGCCTCGAACCCTGCCGCCATGCGGTGCGCGCGGGACAGATCGGATGTGAACACACCCGCAGAGAGCCCAAATTCGGTGTCATTGGCGCGGGCGAGCGCCTCTTGTTCGGTGTCGAAGTCGAGGACCGACATCACAGGACCGAAGATTTCTTCGCGTGCGATCGTCATATCGTCGGTGACATCGGCAAAGACCGTGGGTTCAAGATAAAACCCTTTCATCTCAGGGCGCTTGCCGCCACAGACCAAACGGGCACCTTCGTCGATGCCTTTGGCGATATAGCCTTCGACGATGCCAAGCTGGCGCTCTGATACCATCGGGCCAAAGTTGACGTCCGGGTCCTGAGGGTCGCCCATTTTGACGCCTTGCAAGCGTTCGGCAAGGCGGGTGAGGAAGGCCTCTTTGATCCCTTTTTGCACAAAGACGCGCGTGCCGTTCGAGCAGACCTGACCTGAGGAATAGAAATTGCCAAGGATTGCCCCCGACACGGCGTTTTCCAGATCAGCATCATCAAAGATCACCAAGGGGGATTTACCGCCAAGTTCCATTGTCACGTGACGAATACCCGTCGCAGCGGCAGCGTAGACTTTCTTGCCAGTCGGTACCGATCCGGTCAGCGAGACTTTGTCGACCCGCGGATCGTCAATCAGCGATGCAGCAACGGGGCCGTAGCCCTGTATCACGTTGTAGACGCCAGCCGGTGCCCCTGCCTCGTGCAGGATTTCTGCAACCTTGAGGGCGCAAAGCGGCGTGGTCTCTGACGGTTTGAAGACCATCGTGTTACCGCAAGCCATTGCGGGCGCGCCTTTCCAACATGCGATCTGCGTGGGGTAGTTCCATGCCCCGATCCCGACACAGAGGCCGAGCGGTTCGCGGCGGGTGTAAACGAAATCTTCGCCCAGTTGGATGTGTTCGCCGGTAATAGCCGCAGCGAGGCCGCCGAAATATTCCAGACTGTCCGCGCCCGATGTGGCATCAACGACGGAGGTCTCCTGATAGGGTTTGCCGGTGTCGAAGGTCTCAAGAACTGAGAGTTCATGGTTCCGGTCCCGGATCATGTCAGCCGCCCGACGCAGGATACGCCCCCGTTCCGTGCCGGTCATCGCCGCCCACTGTGCTTTTGCGGCATGGGCCGAGGCGAGGGCCTGTTCGATGATCGCAGGCGTGGCCGCGTAGACCGTCGCGATGACTTCGCCTGTTGCGGGATAGATCACAGGGATTTCGTCTCCTGCGGTGTCTTCGACATACTGGCCGTTGATAAAGTGGCTGGCGGTTGGCTGGGTGTTCATCGTTTGGACGCCTCCGGCGGGAGTTTTTGGGGAGAAAGAAGAGATATTATTCGCCACGCGGGAAGCGTTGGCTTTCTTCAAGGATGTTGAGGTCCATGTGGTTGCGCATGTAACGCTCAGATGCTTTTTGCAGCGGCTGGTAGTCCCATGGGTAGTAATCGCCGTTGCGCAGTGCCTCATAGACCACCCACCGGCAGGCTTGCGATTGACGCACGGCTGCATCGAATTGGGCGAGATCCCAGCGCGCCTCGGATTTGGCCCGAAGCTGGGTGAGTGTCCCTTGGTGTGCGGGTACCTCGGCGAGGTTGGTAAGCTCATGTGGGTCAGCATCCAGATCAAAGAGCTGTTCAGGATCAAGCGTGCAGCGGGTGTATTTCCATTTGCCGTAGCGCAGCGAAACAAGCGGTGCATAGGATGCTTCAGCCGCGTATTCCATGGCGACTGGCGTGTCCCGCGATCCCCCCTGTCCCAGATGCACAAGGCTTTCGCCGGTGGTCCAAGGTGCGACCTCGGACATATCGATGCCGGCCAGATCACAGAGCGTCGGTGCCACATCGATATTACTGACAGGTGTCTTATTCAGACCCGGCGCCATGTTCGGGCTTGCGATCATCAAAGGCACACGCGCGGACCCCTCATAGAAGGACATTTTGAACCAAAGACCTCTTTCGCCCAGCATGTCCCCGTGATCGGAGACAAACAGGATGGTCGCCTCTTGCCGCGTGTCTTCAAGCGTTTGGAGAAGCTCGCCCACCTTGTCGTCCAGGTAAGAGATATTTGCAAAATAGGCGCGCCGCGCACGTTGGATGTGGTCGTCTGTGATATTGAAGTTATCGCGGTCGTTGGCATTCAGAATGCGTTGCGAATGAGCGTCTTGCTCTTCGTATGGGATCGGTCCCACCTCTGGCATCAGGTGCTCGCAATCAGCGTAGAGATCCCAGTATTTCTTGCGCGCCACATATGGATCGTGGGGGTGGGTGAAGCTGACTGTCAGGCACCATGGGCGGTCATCATGTCCGCGTGACAAGTCGTAGAGTTTACGGGTCGCGTGGTAGGCAACCTCGTCGTCATATTCCATCTGGTTGGTGATTTCGGCCACGCCCGCGCCTGTGACCGACCCCATGTTGTGATACCACCAGTCAATCCGTTCGCCAGGTTTGCGATAGTCCGGCGTCCAACCGAAATCAGGGGGGTAGATATCCGTCGTCAGCCGTTCCTCGAACCCATGAAGTTGATCTGGTCCCACAAAATGCATCTTTCCCGACAAACACGTCTGATACCCTGCGCGGCGTAGATGGTGCGCATAAGTCGGGATCGCAGAGGCAAACTCTGCCGCATTGTCGTAGACGCCTGTCCGAGACGGCAGGAGGCCCGACATGAATGATGCACGCCCCGGCGCACAAAGTGGCGATGCGGTATAGGCGTTGGCAAAGCGCGTTGACCGCGCAGCCAGTTTTTCCAGGTTTGGTGCATGCAACCAATCGGCTGGCCCATCGGGAAACAGGGTGCCGTTCAACTGGTCGACCATAATGATCAGGATATTGGGTTGGCTCATTGGGGGCGTCCTGTCAGTTCAATGTGCAAAAGGGCCAACACCTGTGCGGTGGCATCGGTATCTGTTGGCATGGTGCGGGCAAGTCCCTGCCGCAGGTAAAGCCCGTCAATCAGCCCCGCAAGGCGCTGTGCCGCCGCGTCGGCCTTTGTGCCGATGAGCGGGCGCAGATCGTAAAGCAGGTTGCTGTGCAGCCGCCGCTGATAGATACGCAACAGGTGGTGCGCCTCGGGCGAGGTTTGCGCCAACACATAGAAATTCAACCAAGCCGCAATGACCTGCGGTTGAAAGTTGGTTGACCCGAAGCTCGCAGAAATCACGGCCTCAAGCCGCGCGCGGTGGCCTGTGGCCTTGGCAAGCGCTCCACGCACTTCGGCGGCGTATACCCCAAGCGTATGGCGCATCGCAGCAAGAAAGATTTGTTCTTTCCCGCCGAAGTAGTGGTGGGCCAGCGCGGACGACATCCCTGCACGTTTAGCAATATTGCTAACCGTTACATCAAGATTTCCCACAGCCCCGATTTCATCAATCGTGGCTTTCACTAAGGCCGCGCGGCGGATAGGCTCCATCCCAAGCTTGGGCATCTGACATCTCTTTCAGTTGACGCAGGCCAGTTAAATTGTTCTTTATTGACTCGTCAATCAAGAAAAAA
>CAYLMZ010000056.1:0-14730 GCA_964385035.1 uncultured Loktanella sp. | reverse complement strand
TCACTGTGTTCCACAGGATCAGGAAGCCCGGCTGGCTTTGTATGAAGGCCACAACCGCAGGGCCGTCAATGTTGTTGGTGCCGAAGCCAAGCGGTGCGAGCGTGGTGATGAGAATAGCAAACCCAAACAGATAGGTTGCGGCACATATTAAAGCGGCAAAACCGCCAGTCTTCTGAAGAGTCATCGTTCTATCCTTTCTTTTCTGTAGGTTGGTCGGTAATCGATTTGATGGGGGCGGCATGGTTCGCGCTCTGCGCATTTGCCGGGTTCATCACCGTGACCTCGGCGACGATGGGTTGACTGTTCAGAACCAGTTCAGAGTGGTCATTGGCGTTTAGACTGACTGAGACGACGTTCCGCCCTTCCGGCAGGTCAGCGATATGAAACGCCGGGCCATAGAGCCGTGCTATTTTTTGGCCGTTCACATAGAGATGCGCATGTCCGTGATGTGGAACGTTGGCTTGATTGACCATCTCCGGCGCGAAGGAGAAGTTGTGCGTGGAGACGACTACGTTCCAGCCTGATAAGGCGTCTTCACTGACGGCCAGTGTGACCTCTGGTGGGGTGTTTGGATCGACCTCTTGCGTTGCATGGATATGTCTCGGCCCATGGTGAACGCTTGGCGGTACCTCGGTCCTTGCCGGGGCCAAGAGCATTCCGGCAAAGAGTACCGCAACGGTCCAGTAAACCAGATAGATTGGCTTCAGCTGGAGGGTTTTGCGCGGTATCATGCCCGTCCCTCCACATTGCCGTAAGCGCCGATGGGCGAGATGTTCTGCCGGCGTGGCGTCACCTTCAACCGTTGGCCGGAGCCCAGAACAAGCAGGATCAAAGCGGTTGCGATGATAGGCAGGTGACCGATCAGTTCGACCATTGCTTCTTCGTTTCGACCCTCGATCAGGAACACGATGTTCGAGGTCAGCATCAAAACAGCCACTGAAAGGATGTTCAGACGCGTCACGACACCAAGCACGAGGATCGTGCCGAAAACGACTTCCATCACTCCGGCAGACAGGACGAACAGGCGGTCATCGAACCAGTCAAAGCCCAGTAGCGGCATGAAGTTCCATGCGTAATCCGCGATGAAGGCTTGCCCCAGCGCTGCGGGATGCAGCTTTTCCGCAACCCCGAGGATGATCAGTGACAGCCCAGTGAAAATCCGCAAGACATCAACCGAGTATGGCTTCAGACGCTTTCTCAACACTGGGTCTGGCAGTGCGTTAAACAGTATGAACAGCGCGATCCCGACGATGTTGACGTATTCGACCGCCCGGCCAAACCCGAAATGGATCGACATGCCAAGAAACAGAAGCAACAGCAGAAGGGCTGCGTGGTGCAAGGCGTGATTGCTGAGGAGCAGGAGCCCGATCCCGGCTTGCAGCAGGACGAGCGCTAGACCAAAACCGCCGACGGCTTCCAAATGGGGCGCGATCAGGCTGCCCTCATAGGCTGTCAGCAAGAGCGACATGCCGGTCAGCATCCGCATGAGCTCCATCACATCATGCCGGACTTCCGAGTTTGGAACCGCCAATGCAGGGAGCTTGCCGTCGAGCAAGATCGCCGTCGCCACAAGTGCGATTGCGATCAATGCCCAAATCCAGACGGCTGGATCAGACAGCGTGAAGGGAACCGCCGGCGCAGCATCGCTTTCTTCAACAAACCAACGGACGTGAGCCGCTGCCGCATTTGGCAAGAGGAAAGCTGTGCCGATGATCGGAAGAAACACGGTGGCAGGTGTAGGTGTGAGTTTCATCCTCGCCTCCTTTCATTTGGCGTGACGAGAAGTGAGGTCTCGAAAGTACTCTGCCAGATGCCGCGTCCCGACGGGCTGTCCGGCCATTTCCATCCCGAAAGCCGTCAGAAAAAACTGTGCGGGGCCAGCCACATGGCGTGGTGCAAACCGGGGGAGCAGCCGCAGTGCGATCCGCCGTAAAACATCAGGCAGAAAAGTGATCCGGTCAGGTGAACCCAGTGTCTCGAAGCTGAGTTTCGCCAGGTCATGGTGGGTCAGTACATCGGGCCCGCCAACGTCCAACCACGTTTCCCTCCGTTCCACGGCATCAAAGATGGCCGCGGCAAGATCGGCGCCGTGGATCGGGTTGATCTGCAGCTGCCCGTCGCCGAACAACCAAACTCGCCCGTTGCGCGCCATACTCAGGAAGTCCTCCATATCCGAGAAATACCCGGAAGGCGCGATGATCGTGCTGTCGACGTCTGCTGACTGCAGGGCGCTGACAAAAGCTGATTTCGCTGCGACGAGAGGCACATCGGCCATGCGATCTGCATTCAGAACATGGACGTATGCGAAATGTTGAACGCCAGAGGCTAGAGCCTCTTGCATTAGGTTGAGGTTCGCTTGGTAGTCGACGTCCCAATAGCTCAGGCCATCTGTTTGACGGGTGATCCCAAGGGCCGAGACAACGAGGTCAATGCCCTGCATGACACCCTTCAACGCCACAGGTTGAGTTGCCTCCGCCGTCACAATGGCGTCAGCGGACAAGGGTGCGTCGGCATTTGAGGATCGGACGAGGGCAGACACATGCCACCCCCGCCGCCGGTATTCGGCGCAAAGGAACTGGCCGAGGTAGCCGGTCGCACCGGCAATCATCACGTGTTTCATTGACCGACTCCCCAGATCAATAAGCCGAGTGGGCCGACAACAATTGTATTTTCGTCCTGTCCGAGAAGCCCCTCATCACCCGTGAGTTGAGGCTTGGGCGTTCGCAGACCATCCCGCGCTCCTCTCGTCAGCAGAACATGAAGCTTGTAAGACCGTCTTGCGCGTAAAGTGAAAAACTCTGACATCTTGCACCTCCTATCCGACTACGGGGTGGCCACGGCCCTGCAGGCATTCGATGACGATTGCTTCGCGCCGATCATTCACTTCGACGCTGCTGGCGACGCCGCCAGCCAAAGCACCGGCGACGACACCACCAAGCATATCGCCGCTGTCAGCCTTTCCCAGGATTGCGCCAGCACCGGCACCAAGCACAGTGGCGGCGACGCGTTCCTGATCGAACTGGTTTTGGTTGCGGGCAAGGGCCTGACAGGCCGCAAGGTCGGATTGAAAAGCAGCCGTAGGCTGACCATCTACGATCGGTTGATAATTTGAACCGCTATCAGAACATGCAGCCAAGCCAGGAAGCAGCGCTGCGATCACAAATGTCTTTTTCATAATGTGTCCTTTAATTGGAACAGGGGAGGGTGTGGCCACGCGCAGTGCTGCGCGTAGACGCGAGAATTTCTGTTTTGGTTTGGGTCAGGTGAAGGGCTTAGCCGGGACCGGCTCGGGGGCGGGCACCCGGGTCAGCCGTCATGCGAAATCGGTCTCGGTATTCGCCAGCAGAGATGCCCATATGGCGGTGAAACGCGCGGCGCATCCGTTCTGAGCTTTGAAACCCGGTCTCAAGTGCTACCTGATCAATCGAGTGATCAGTTGTTTCCAACACGACACGAGCGGCCTGTACCCTTGCGGTTTCAACATAGGCCGCAGGAGTGAATCCAGTTTCGTCCTTGAACCGCCGAGCAAACGTCCGTTCAGACATCATCGCGCGCGCAGCAAGGCTGGTCACAGTTAGCGGATCGGCTGGGTTTTCAAGAATGAAGCTTAGTGCATCGTTGATCGCTGGGTCTTCGGCCCGTTGGGCCACAAGATGGGCGCTGAATTGAGACTGCCCGCCGGGCCGCATCATGTACATGACACTAAATCTCGCGACCTCTAGCGCGACTTTGTGGCCCCAGTCCTCCTCGACCAGCGCCAACGCAAGATCCATACCAGAGGTCACCCCGGCTGAGGTCCAGACGTTTCCATCGCGCACGTAGATGGCTTCGCGGTCCACCGTTACATCGGGGTATGAATGCTCCATTATAGAGCACCAGAACCAATGGGTGCTGGCCCGCTTGTTCTTCAAGAGCCCCGCTTCCGCAAGGATCAGGGCGCCCGTGCAAATCGATACAATGCGCTTTGCGCGTGGTGCCATCGTCTGAACAAATTCCAACATCTCAGGGTTTTTGAGTTCCGAAGACGACCCGTGGCCACCAGCGATCATAAGCGTGTCAATCTCGTCTTCTCGACCTATTGCATCAGCAAAGGAAGTTTGCGCCGTGATGGTCAGACCCGAACTGGCCTTCACGGGCCCCGCCTGCGCCGCAACTATCTTCAAGTCATATGGCAAATCACCGTCGGCAACAAAAAACTGCGTCGTCGCTAGGATTTCGAGCGGCCCGATCACGTCAAGGTGGTGCACACCGGGATAGGCAACCATGAGGATCTTGCGCTTTTGCGTCAGTGTCTGAATGTCGTGTTTCTGTGTCATAGGCAGACACTACCTGATTTCGTCAATTGTCAGTTAGGACAAAGACACCACGATTTCTGCCAAGCACAAGTATCTTACTTTCAATGGCTTACAGGATGCTTTGCACCGGGCGTGTCAGTTTTTTCGGGTCTCACTTTATGGAGGCATCCGTTTATGTGCTTAGTGAGGCTTGTTGCTGCGGCATACAAACGTCGTATGCTCAGACTGGTTTGGGTCACGATTTATTAAGCATTTCGGTTGCTTGCTCTTGGGAGGCGTTCTGCCACAAAGAGATTGAGCGCTAAGGCGAGCCACACGGACAACCCTTCACTAGTGGGCGTTTCATAGCCAAAAACTGGAATGAGTATCAGGTCAAAGAGTATGCGGCTTGCGCCGAGAAGGCCAAATGCGATGGCCCGTCGCATCCATTGCTGGTGAGAGCTTACATCACCGCGCCGAATAGCCGAAAAAGATAGGCAGAGGGAAAGGCCGACACCAAGGCCGCCAGCATTCATCGCAGCATAGTGTAGCCAAAGTTCTGGCGCGGTAGGCGGCCACCCCATCAGCAGAACGGCAGTGAGCGCGAACAGCAGTCCCGGTATCACCGCAGCTCGGCCAGCAATCCGGTGCAGTTTGCGATACCGCATTCGCAGACGTGGTGAGAATTGGAACGGTGCAAGACAACAAAACAAGATGCCAGATGCAATGTGTATCACGATTGGTTCGGGCGAAGTGAAATAGTGCGGCTGAACCATATCGTGCATGAAGCCCATGCCATTTGGGCCTTGGAGGATGCCTAACAAGACAAACGCCCCCGGCAGGGCGGGTACCGCGCCCAAAAGTGCGATCCCAAACGGGCCTCGAAGGGCTAGTCTCGAAGACTTTGTCATGTGCTCGCTCCTTCGCGTCTGATGTTCTTAAGGATTTACGGTATTCTGGTCGATTCACGCACTCTGGACGGGTTCGGTCAAGAGGTTGTCACGCTGTGAACCGTGCTGGGTTCGCCCGGGGGCGATTAGTCCTCAAGATTTATCAGGTATTCGGCAGCTGCAGCACTCATCGCTCGGTAGTCATGTCCTATTCCGTCGATGATCTGGAGCTGCCATTGAAAGTCAGCCCCGACCCGCTCAGCTTCGTGACGAGAATGCTCATAGAAACGTTGTCCACGATCCAGTCGTCCCAAGCCCTGTGATTGATCGATGTGAGGTGTGTGCAGCAAAGTCCCACCAGCTTGGTCACTATTGTCTAGTGCACCCAGCATCAGGACAAGCCGTGTACCAAAAGCGTACGTTAGGTCTGTCTCTGTCAAGCCTGTCCCCTCCAACCCTGTGGGTAACGCCTGTGAAAGATCAGGAAATGTGTAGAATCCCGAATTTGCGGCGATGACAACGCGTGCCTTTGATTGTGGTGCGAAAATTGCGAATCGGTGCAGGATTTGCCCGCCAGCCGAGTGCCCAAAAATATCGTAGGTTGCTTGCTCAGAAGCCGTCATCTCGACCAGCTTCTCAAAGACATGATCAAAATCATCGAAAATCCAGCCCGGGCGGTTCGTTACCACATCAAACCGAATGTCGGCATCGTCGAGCGTAACTGTTGTTGCGGTCTCGGAAACCCGGGCAAAACTTGGGTTATCGAAGTGCAAGTTCGAGATTGTGCCGCCCATGTTATATGCGGCGAAGTCATAATGCTCTTCCGGGTACCCAAGAGCCGCTACCAATGTCCCCGAATTACAGGCCGCGTCGATCCACGCGTCCCTGTAGTCGTCGCTATTGCGTCCAGCACCAGGAAGGACAAGCAGGATAGGAGAAGAGGAGTTATAGTTCGCTGGGCGCACGTAGTGCACGGCAAGACCAGCCGATCCAAGGTCTGGCATGTGGAATGAGCCCAGACCTTCAGGTAGGGACACGGGGTTATCACCCAATTCGTGTTGGACCGGTTCAGTGACGGCAAAGCAAGAAGTGTCGCTCTGTCCAAATGCAAGGCCTGGTGTAATCAGAAGGCAAGCGACGGTCAGCTCAGCCACGCAACGAATATAATTCTTCATGATAAGAACCTCTTCCACACGGGGTCTGTTAGGATGCAGCTGCTCGCATGGCTGCGGCATCCCGCTTGAACAAAAGAGCTAAACCTACGGCGATGAACCATGCAATTGCCCCAAGTCCAAACACAGCGCCTGCGATTTCACCAAAGGGCGGGAAGATCGTGAGTAGACCACCAATGCCAGTCAGCAGTCCCAGGCCGATGACGACTTTGCCAAAAGCGCGATGGATCATACTGGCGAGGCTGACGCAAAGGATCCAAACACCACCGGCGATTTCGTTTCCGCCACCAAGACCGAGTTCTACTGCGTGCAGTGCTTCCCAAGTCTGAACGGCTGCTTCGAAGTCGTTCGGAGCCATCGCCGCCATCGTTTCAGTTGTGACGTTTCCGATCATGCCTGCACCCAACACAAGGGTCGTCCATACCAGTCCGAAGGCCATAGTCATTGAGCCCCAGTCGGGTGATCTGTCTCTCAAGCGACCTGCCAAAGCGACAACCAGCACAGCCAACGCCAACGCGTTGAGCACGTAGATCACTGTGAACCACGTGATCATGAGCGCTTGATTGTCGACAGTGAACTGCACCACGCCGGCGGCGTCGATTTCGTTCGTGCCAAAGCCGGACCCTGCAAAAACAGTCACGAGCAGCGTAAAACCAAAGATATAGGTGGCCGCACAGACCAGGGCAGCAAGGCCTCCAAAACGTTGCATAGTCATGATTTTTCCCTTTCGGTAGTAAGTTGATGAACCTGCGCCGTCGGTATGGTGGCGCAGGTGTTTTCGAATTGGTCTTGGTGTCTTTGCGGCTCTGCAGCTGCGTCCAGGCCAAGCGCATACATGACCTGCATTTTGCTAAGACCATGCAATTGGTCGACGCATATGAACTGTTCGACAGATGCCCGGTTTGCCTCCTGCAGGAGGTTAAGTTTGCTTGGATAGTCGATGTGCCGTCCATCAACGGCATCGGCTTCACGCTTTGTGCCGAGGCAGGACACGACCAGCGTCACACCGGTCATGACCCCGTTCAAAGAAACCGGGTCGGCAAAACGCGCCTCTACGAGTTGGTCAGCCGTAAGTGACTTGGCGCGGGAGGTCTTGCGAACCAGGGCGATCACGTACCACCCTTGCCGCTGGAACTCTGCACATAACATGCGTCCAAGGGGGCTACTGGCTCCGATGATCAGCACACGTTCCACGATGCGTCTCCCGCGGCGTCCTTAGCCGACAACTCGGTGGCCGCGGCCACGCAGGCATTCGACGACGATTGACTCCCGCCGCTCGCTCGCGTCAACGGCGCCCGAGACGCCACCAGCAAGCGCACCTGCAATTGCGCCTTCCCATGGGTCGCCGCTATCAGCTTCGCCCAGTGCAGCACCCACACCAGCGCCTATGACTGTTGCAGCGATCGTGTCTTCGTCGAATTGGGTTTGATTGCGGGCCAATGTCTGACACTCGCCCAGATCGTCCTGGTATGCGGGGGCCGGGGCACCATCAAGAATGGGTTGATAGTTTGCGCCGCTGTCGGCACACGCCGCAACCATAGCAAATGCTGCGGTGGATAAAATGATTTGCGTTCTCACTGTCTGACCTTTCTCGTTTCAATGTCGAGAAAGCAGATAGCGAACCCTTAGCTGTCACGGCATGACCGCTGGGGTCAACGAATTGACACTTGGTGACAAAGTGATGTCAGGCCGCGTGTTTGAGGTAGCCGGTTGGGCTCATGCCTGTCCACCGCTTGAAAGCACGTACAAAGGACGAAGCCTCAGAAAAACCCAAGAGATAGGCTGTTTCGTTAACCGTCACTTTTTCACCCTCTAGATACTCCATCGCCATTCGCTTCCGCAGGTC
Organism: uncultured Loktanella sp.; assembly: GCA_964385035.1. Taxonomy (GTDB): domain Bacteria; phylum Pseudomonadota; class Alphaproteobacteria; order Rhodobacterales; family Rhodobacteraceae; genus Yoonia. Next base: position 6,548 of record CAYLMZ010000056.1, on the reverse strand, counting down.
GTCATGGATCTCTGCGAAGGTGACGCCTTCTTCCTTCAAGCGACGATGAAGGGTTCGTCGGCTCATCGCGATGCTGCTAGCCACTTTGTCCATAGAAATCGCGCCTTCGTGCATCTTGGGCAGGATCTGAGCCTCAATCTGGGCCCGGATCGACTTCTCCATGCGCAACTTGTCAAGCATCTCATCAGCGTGGCGCGTAAAGATACCAAAAGCATATGCATTACCGGGTTCGAACTCAGTCTCGGGGCTGTCCCAGATTGGGTCAATCTGAAGCGCATTGCGGGATGCATTGAATTCCACCGGTATCCGAAAAAGTTCTGGATATTGGTCCACGTGCGGCGGCGGCGGGTATGTGACTTCCAACCCGACTTCGAATGTTGCATCCGGGAAGGACCTACGGAACTCGCTGATAAACCGGGCAAAGGATGCTTCAGTTGCCATGTAGGCATCCGGCGAAACAGGCAGATGATCGACGATCCAAAGTCCTCCATTCCGGTTTAGCACTTCAAATCGGTTGGTACCGGATGGCAGCTTCCCACTCGCCATGAGGTGCAGATAGCGGTTGAGCTGTTCAATCGAATGGCGAAACGATGAAGACGTATGCACAATTTGGCCGACAACGGAGATGGTTTCGAGTCTTGTTTCAAGCGTGTGCCGCAGCAACAGCGACGTATCCCCAGTTTGCGCGATCGCAGCACCAATCATCGTCCGATACGCAGCCTCGGGAATGCGATTGTCCTGATCCGACAAGTCTGCCTCGGTCAGTCCACTCGTTACGAGCAAATCGTCGCGATTTGCGCCTTTTTCACAGGCATAGTCTGCAAAACTGGACGCAAAACCCGCCGCCATTGTCTGTTCTGTCATCAGTGGACTCCCGCCAAGCCAGTTAGAACAGTACATTCTGAAACTGGTTTTTATCAAGAAGGCCGGTCAAGATGGCGTTTCCCGCTGCTTCCGTGGCTGGGACATCGCGCGTGAGAAGAAGGGCAAGTACGGATCAGCCCTTGGCGACCCGCCAGCCAAACACGAGCAGCCAAAGCATGAAGATAAGCTCACCGATGGCCAGAACGAGCACCCATCCCAGGTCGAGATTTGGCGCAAAGTACTTTGCAAAGAAGGCTATGACATATGACGACCCTGCAACTGCGACGACGATTGAGAGCCAACGGGGAACGTGCACTGATCGCCAAATCAGAACGCTCAAAAGCCACAGGTGGATCCCAAAGAAGCAAAGCGCCAGAGTCTCTATCGTCCGTGCAGTTGAGATTTGGACCATGATCTCTGTTTGCAACATGGTGCCGTTCAGGACATCAGGCGCCAACGCGTCGGTAGCGAGATCATAGGCACCCAAACTCGCCGCTAGACCAACGAATGCCAGAGCCGTGTAAACAAGCCGTGCCCAGGCAACCAAAAGCGCAAGCGCTGCCTGACCGGGGCGCAGATACCAATACAGAGCCCAAGCAACGATCATATCCATTACGTAGGTGACAAAGAACAGAACAATACCGGTCAAATACGGATTGCCGTTGGTTTGTAGGTTGGTCGTAGTGGCTGCGGCGTCATCCAATACGATGCTTTGAGCCATGAAGTAGAAATGCGCGAGTGGCGCGCAGATCGTCATCACGAGCAATCCTAAACCGGCAATCAAGGCTGCGCTTCGTATCGACAACCAACCAAGGTCCTCGGTGTTGTTCACTGTCTTCATCTTCAAATCCCTTCGTTCAAAACTAGAGATCGGCACTAAGGATGCGCAGGACGCGCGAGTAGTTGGTTTCAACTTCACCCCACATCCGGGAACCACTCGTATTCACGAACTGGACGACAACAGCGTCCAAGTCGTTGTGATACCGCGCGATGCTTGAGTAGCCGGGAAGCAGCCCGGTATGCTCATAGGCGTAGAGTTCGGAATAGAGCGCCTGTTCTGCCGGGGTCATCAAAGTGCCGTCAACCAGAGCCCGTAAGAACAGCCCGACATCCTGCGCTGAGGCGACCATTGATCCGGCCGGACTGTCGAAGTTTACAGCTTTCCAGTCGTGGTCTTGCCCAATGACATAACCACTCATCAGATCATCAGTATCGACCTGATCGATGGAGACGAAAGTGCGCGACAGGTTGAGAGGATTAAGGATGTCCTGACGGATGAATTGTCCATAGTCATTGCCAAGCGTCTCAATAATCTCGCCGATCAGGTAGTAGTTGGTGTTGGAATAGTGGTGCCGCGTTCCAGGTTCAAAGACTGCGGATTGGCCGGATATGATCGACATGACATCGCCAGTGGGAAGGCTTGGATCGTGCCACGGGTAATCCGGCACATCTGTGTAGTTCGGTATCCCGCTGCGATGCTGGACAAGCATGCGCAACGTGATCCGGTCGGCATTGTCAATGCTTTCAGCCAAATGAGGAAGGTAGTCAGCAACAGTATCGTCCAACGAAAGCTGTTCACGACCCGCAAGTTTTGCCACGACGACCGCAACGTAGAGTTTGGTGATACTTGCGATTTTGAACAATGCGTCGGGGTTGGCCAAAACTTCGGTGTCTCTGTCATTCCAACCACTTGTGTATAGCTTGTCCTGCCCACCTTGGTCGACGTAGAGGATGACGCCATCGAACCGATGCGCAACGGCGTCATCGAGTTGCTCTTGAACTGTAGCCGGCAGTGGTTTCAGTGCCATCTTGAGCATGGTCCAGGGCACGAACCACAGGCTTGCCAATGTCAGCGCCATCGAGACAACGATGAATGCTCTTCTGACCATTTTGCCCTCCTTTATTATGGCGCCCCTTTAGAAGCCTTTACCACTACTGCAACCACGCGCTGATCAATTCCGCAGTCCGCAGGGCATCGACGATATTCATATGCTGGAGGCCGGCCAGGACATGGTATGTTCCGCGCGCTGTAAAGGCCTCCATGAGCGGCTGGTATTGGTCGGCCACAAAGGCTTCATCTTCGGACCCGGCGATCAGGAGCGTTTCTGGCAGGCGCGACACATCGGAACCCAGGTCGGCACGCGGATGATATGAAGTGTTGAGCCGATAAGAATAGCTGGTTGTTATAGGTCCAGAAGCCTCTGTTAGAACCTCGTCGGGCAGATTGAATTGGACCACGTTCAGACCGTTGAAAGCGGTCACTCCGAAACCATTGAGGATCTCCAGGCCGATGTATCGCCGCAAAAGCGGATGCGCCCAGCCGCCTGCCTTGGGGCGTGTTGTTGGCGCATCATGGCGCAGGTATGGTGCCAACAAGATGGCACGATCCATCAATCCCCCATTCGGACCGCCGGCAAAGCGCACAACGAGCCCGCCACCAGAGGAATGGCCAAGGAGAATAACGTCCTGGTCCGGGCTGGCTTCCGCTTTGATCAGCGCAGCGAGATCGTCTTCCAATTGGCCCACATAGTCCACATCGCCTCTCCGCTCCGGCGAGGGCCCATGCCCGCGCAAATCCGGCACAAGAACATCGGCGATCCCATTCTCAGAAAGTGTCGCGGCAAGACGCTCAAATTGTCCGCTATGCATTCCAGAGCCGTGAAGCATCAACATGAGTGGTGCATCATTGTTTTCTGCCGGGTATCGGCGGAGCATCAATTCTGATCCTTCCGATCCCGTCCAAGTTTCAAGCGCAACCGATGTGGTTCCCATATCTGTGCGATGAAAAACCAGCGTTTCGCCCTCTGGCGCGAAATCTCGCTTGGGCCAATCCGACGCGACCAGCAGGAAAGGTGTCATCGCGATTAGCAAGACGAGATTGGCAGAGACCTTCAAGAAGCGGCGAATGAACGTCTGCATAAGAATGCCTCCAATGATATTGGTGCAAATGGGCTTCTAGGCCTGTTTGCTTGACTGGAGGTTGGATACCGTTAGGCGCTGTGCGTTGGGATGACCTTACCGGCCATGTGCATGGCCGTTGCGGCCAATCTCGTGTGTTGAGGCTTAAACCAGCGACTGGCGGAAATCGGACGGGCTAGACCCGGTCCAGCGCCGAAAGGCACGAACAAATGCGGAGGATTCTGAGAATCCCAGAAGGAATGCCACCTCTGCCACCGTCACTCTGTCCGTTTTGAGGTATTCGCGCGCCATTCTGTCACGCACGCTGTCATAGACCTCGGCATAGGTCATACCTTCGTCTTTCAGGCGTCGATGCAGGGTCCGCTCGCTGACACCTAGTTCCCGCGCCACGCGGTCGCGCGCGACGGGGCCTTGGTGCAACGCTCTAAGGATTTGTTCTTCGACGCGCGCTCGAAGTGTTTCCGTTTCTTTCAGCGAAGCAAGCAATGCGTCAGCATGATCGACGAAAAGGCTGAGCGCGTACTGTGGAGCGTCCGGTTTCTGGAAGGTGACCCAATGAGGATGAATCCGCAGCGCGTTACGTTCTGCGCAGAACCGCGTCGGTACTCCAAAAATCTCTTGATAAAGGTCGGTGTGGGGCGGTGGGTCAAACGTGACCGTTACTTCTACCGCGAAAGGGATTGACGGTTCAGTGTTGCGGTAACTGGAGACGAAACTGGCGAAGGTCGCTTCGATGGCATCTGGCCCGGCCAAATTGACCGGGAGCGCATCGACGAGCCATGTCTCGCTGCGCATTTGGACAAGTTCGAAACGATGATCCATTTTGGACAAGGGGGTATCAGCAACCAAACTCACGTAGCGATTGAGCTGGTGGATTGTCTCGGAAAGAGTTCCGGCAGTCGCAACGATTAAGCCCACGATAGAAAGATGCTGCAAACGTTGGTCGGCCGCGTGACGCATTGGTAGACCTGTGTCGCCAGTTAGCTTGATGGCCGTTTCGATGACGGTACCGTAAGAATCTGCGGAAATGCGTGCATCAGGGTTCTTCAAATCTGCTTCCGTAAGCGAAGCGGCGGAGAACATGGTTTTTCGGTCAACGCCATGCTTTGCTGCATAGTCAACGAAGGAGCTGACTAGGCTCGCTGCAATTGTCATCTCCATATGTCGTTGCGCTCCCTTACAAGACACGTCCGAGCATTAGTTGAATGCACATTTATGTCTGTCGTTGCCGCAGGTTTGTTATACCGTCACTTAGGACCAATCTATACCAGCTTCTTGGCGGCTGCCCTACCTACCAATAAAATCCGAACGCCTTTCCAGCAACGCAGAGCTCAAATAGTCGACGAGCAATCGCGCGCGTTTCACGCGACGCAGATCGCCGTGTAGCAAGACCCAGGTGGAACGTCGCTGGTCGATCTCTGTGCCGGGGACGCGCTGCAGTTCGGGGAAAACAGATTGTACCCAACTGGCGAGAAACGTCATGCCCGCACCAGCGCGCGCAAGATGCAAGTGCATTTGCGGATCAGCCACAGTGTGCCGCACATCGGCCTTGGGAAATGGACTAGCTTCGACCATCGCTTGAAGTTCAGGGGAGTCGCCATACCCAATCCATGTAAGCCCCGAGCCTTTCGTTCCCGCCCTCGGGTAGATATTGTCGATGTAGTGACGGGATGCAAAAACCCCTATGGATAAGGGAAAAAGCTTCCTCCCTACGGCCTCTTCCTCGACTTCGACGACATGACGTATCGAGATATCTGTTTCGTCCCTGGCAATGGAATCGATAAAGTAAGACAGTTTCAGTTCGATTTCGATCTCGGGGTAAAGCTCCGCGAATTCGGCCAAAACAGGCGCCAGCATGTAGTGCGCCGTCAGTGGGTCGACTGACAGGCGTATCCGTCCTGCTGCTTCGCGGTCGAGACCTTTGACAGCGCTGAACCCCTTCAACAACGCAGTTTCCGCCTCTAAGGCTTGCGGCAACAAACGCCGCCCTGCCGCAGTCAGTGTCAAACCATTCGCATTGCGGCGAAACAGCGTAGTACCAAGTTGGGCTTCCAACCCCTCGATTTGGCGACGGACAGTCGCGTGCGTTCCTTCCACCTGCTCGGCCCCTGCGCGCAGGGAGCCTGATCGTGCGACAGCAAGAAAAGCGGGGAGCGATTTCCAATCCATGGGTAAGTGTAACGTTTTTGATACTCGGTGGTTCACCTTAGCCAATTATTGGAATGAAATAAATCCGATATCTCCAACTCAAAAGAGAAAAGGAGATCACGATGGAAACGACTTTCAATGCCTGGGATGTCACCCGCTATGGCGGCCCTGACGTCCTCAAGCCTGTAACCCGACCTGTATCAACACCAACGGCGAACCAAGTCTTGATCCGGATCAGAGCTTCGGCCGTGTCGCGAGCGGATGGATTGATGCGCGCAGGACAACCGAAGTTTGCGCGCCTATTTTTGGGGCTTAAGCGCCCAAGGGCCGGTTTGTCGGGCACGTGTTTCTCTGGCGATATCATCGCAATCGGTGATGATGTGACAGAGTTTCGTGTTGGGCAAGCTGTGTTTGGAGAAGCCGGGCTGCAATTTGGTGCAAATGCTTCCCATATTTGCTTGGATCAGAAGGGCAGCCTTCTGGAGAAACCAGATGGCGTGAGCTACGAAGAGGCTGCCACCTTGTTTGACGGTGCGATGACCTCTTGGCACTTCTTGACCCGCATCGCAGATGTTCAACCTGGTGATGATGTACTGATCCTGGGTGGATCAGGCAGC
>CAYLMZ010000055.1:0-14957 GCA_964385035.1 uncultured Loktanella sp. | reverse complement strand
TGGACAACCGTCCTCTCAAGTTCGAGGAATGGGACGCCATGCGCCCGCAATCGGTCTTTGTATCAGCAACGCCTGCATCGTGGGAGTTGGAACAGGCGGGCGGCGTTTTCACCGAACAAATCATCCGCCCCACAGGCCTCATCGACCCCGAAATCGAAATCCGGCCCGTGGACATGCAGGTCGACGACCTGCTGGACGAGGTGCGCAAAGTCGCGGCTGATGGCTACCGGACGCTTGTGACCACACTCACCAAACGCATGGCCGAGGATCTGACCGAATACATGCATGAACAGGGCATCAAGGTCCGCTACATGCACTCCGACATCGACACGATCGAGCGGATCGAAATCCTGCGCGACCTGCGCCTTGGCGCCTTTGACGTGCTGATCGGGATCAACCTGCTGCGCGAGGGCCTCGACATCCCCGAATGCGGTCTGGTGGCGATCCTCGACGCGGATAAAGAAGGCTTCCTGAGGTCTGAGACATCCCTCGTGCAGACCGTGGGCCGTGCGGCACGCAACGCCGAAGGGCGCGTCATCATGTACGCCGATCGGATCACCGGCTCCATGGACCGGGCGATCAAGGAAACCAACCGGCGGCGGGCCAAGCAAATGGCCTACAATGAAGAACACGGGATCACGCCGCAGACGGTCAAAAAGAACGTCGAAGACATCCTCGCAGGCCTCTACAAAGGCGACGTGGACATGAACCGCGTCACGGCCAAGGTGGACAAACCAGCAGCGGGCGACAACCTCGCCGCCGTGCTCGAAGGGCTGCGCGAGGATATGCGGAAAGCGGCAGAGAACCTCGAGTTCGAAGAAGCAGCCCGACTACGGGACGAAGTCAAACGGCTTGAGACGGTTGACCTGGTCGTCAGCGACGATCCCTTGGCACGGCAGCAGGCGGTCGAAAAGGCGGTAGGCGACGCGCAGAAAGCGGCAGGGCGAAGCACAGCTGGAAGACCGGGTCAGAGAGGTGGGGTGAAACGGCGGGGGAAGCGGTAGTGCGCGGCTATGACCGAATCTTCATCGGAGGTAGAGGGCAGGCAAGCAAATCCACCCTCTCCCGAAAACTTGCCGAAGCCACCGGATATCGGCACATCAATTTGGATACAGACTATTGGATTCGTAAGACAATGCGCTTGCGGTTTCCCAGTCACCGCGAAACCGCGCGTCGGCTCAGGGCACAATATCTGGTTCATCACATACCCGCCCGCACGATTATCGAAGGCTATCAAGTCCAGCCCGATTTCATAGCGAAACAGCTAATCAGACAACCAACACTCTTGGCGGCTTTCATTGGCTATCCGACATGCGACGAGGACAAGAAGGTCGAGCACATCCATAAGTCCGGCGTCAGAAAGGATTTGATCAAGAAACCGGTCGACCAACTCAAGAATGACATCCGCCGTTGGAAAAAACGGTCTCTGCGCCTCAAGAACGAATGCCAAGCTCACAACGTTTCTTTTTTGGATTTCTCGGATCTCGACAACCTTGACCAGCTACAGACCGATGCTGTTCGTTGGATCACGTCAAATCTCAGCGTCGCAGATTAATTCACCCGATCACTCTCCCCAATTTCTCTGACCTCAACTGTCTCAGCCATTGCAGTGCGATGCGATTAATCCAATTCTCGACCGCTAACAGAGTAATTTGCGAACCGCGCACTGCACGACGTTTGGCCGATACACTGCGCTCAGCGGTTTCGTGACCAACTTGCCGGCACCCCAAGCGCAGCTACCTGTAGGTTATGAAACGCACGCTTATCACTATTTTCGCCCTCCTCCTGACCACCCCCGCCTATGCGTGGGAGTTCTCGCCATCGCCCATCTGCACCCTGACCGAGACATCAGACGAGGGCACGATCACCGTCACTTATGACGCCTCTCTCCCCGAATATGCGATCACCATCACACTGGCAGAAACTACTTGGCCCGATGCCCTCGATTTCGGCATGGCCTTCGCTGGCGGTGACGCGCTCAGCATCGGGACCAACCGGCAGATCATCAGCGGTGACGGAAAGACACTGACGGTGAAGGACCGCGGCTTTGGCAATGTCCTCAACGGGTTAGAGTTCAACACCCGCGCCTATGCCATGGCCGGGGACTTCACGATTGGCTTTGATCTGAACGGCATCAAACCAGCGATCACGGCCTTCAGGGATTGTCCCGCACTGAACATGACCTGACCCTGAGGAACAATGAATAATCGCGATCCGATCAACGCAACCGATGATGAAGCGCGGGCACAGGCCAAAGCGATCTTGCGCCGCACGCGGTTCGGGGCACTTGCTGTCACCCACCCCGAAACGGGACTACCTTATGTCGCGCGCGTCGCGTTGATCTGGACAGACGATGCATTGCACGGGCTGATCTCGACCCTTTCAACACATACACAAGCCCTGCACGCCGATCCGAATTGCGCGGTGCTGGTGGGTGAACCGGCCAGCAAAGGTGACCCGCTGACACATCCACGCATGACAATCAGCGCAGAGGCGTCCCAGACTGCCAAAAAACCGCTGCGAGAGGCATGGCTCGCCGCGATACCCAAAGCACAGCTGTATTTTGAGTTCACAGACTTCCAGATGTGGCGATTTGCGCCCGTCCAGATTGACTTGAATGGCGGCTTTGGAAAAGCATATAAACTGACGCCAAGCGATCTAGTCTTATAGCTGACCGCGCCATTTGACAGCGCCTTCCTGCCATGCACCACCCAACAATGTGCCCTTCTTGGCAGCATGCGGAAAAGCCACCCGCCAGTCGCGATAGCGGTCATTGGTCACGACCCTTAGTCCGTGATCAGAGGCGAACATCAAAATGGATTGATCTGCAACGACACCCTTGCTGACGACACAGATCTGCGCCTGCGGTATGCCCGTGATATGAGAAAGCCTTGCTTCGTCAAAATACCGGTCACCGATCACATAGCCCACATTGGCATCAAAAAAGACAATCGGATGATAGCCACGGCCAGAAATGTCCTGCAGAACCCGATTGAGAACCTTGATCGAGGGCTCCCCACCCCAATGCAGGACGTTTGAACCGTCAACGACGATCGCATTCTTGGGAGGTCCCTTCTTTGCAAGGCTTTGTTGCGGCTTCTCTCGGCTGATGAGAATCCAAAACCCGATCAGCGCAGGCAGTAAGATCAGCAGGCTAGATAATTCCATTTACACAACCTGCAATGGTGTCATCTGGACCGCAAGTGGCATGGGAAAACGCCAAAGAAAAAGGCAGGGACGCCGCCCTGCCTTCATCGCATTAGACCAATTCGTCGGTGATCAGCCCTTGCCTTTCCAAGGCACCAACCACTTCTCGGCCTGACGCATCAGCATGTCGATGCTAAAGCCGATGATCCCGATCAGGATAATACCCATGATGACGATATCCGTGCTCTGGAATTTCGAGGCGACCATGATCATCATGCCCGCACCCTTCTCGGCGGCAACAAGTTCTGCGGCCACAACCGTGCCCCAGCAAACGCCCATCGCGACACGGGCACCGGTGAAGATTTCTGGCAATGAGTTCGGGATGATCACGTAACGCATGATCTGCCACTTTGATGCGCCCAGACTGTAGGCGGCATGCACCTTGGAAATCCGCACACCCGACACACCAGAGCGGGCCGCGATTGCCATGATCCAGAGCGCGGCAAGGAACAGCAGGATGATCTTGCCGACTTCACCGATGCCGGCCCAAATGATGACCAGCGGGATCAGCGCAAGCGGCGGAACTGGGCGCATGAATTCGACAATCGGATCAAACCAACCGCGGAACCAGTTGGACAGGCCCATCGCATAGCCCAGGGGAATCCCGACGAGCGCACCAAGAATAAAGCCCACCACAACGCGGAACAATGAGTAGCCAAGGTGTTCGGCCAAGGTCGAATTCCGGAAACCATCTGTGGCAATGTCAGTCAACCGGGCCCAGACAGCCTCGGGCGCGGGCAACCAGATAGGTTCCATCTGTATCCCGGTCGCCGGAATGATGTTCAGCGTGCCCTTTTCAGACATAGCCACCTGCCCAAAGGCAACACTGACAGTACCACCCGGCGCAATCGGCTGCCCATTCACGGCGGTGATGAAAGTTGCCTCGTCGCGGCCCATATCGTCGTTGCGGTCAACGCGCAGAAGCTCACTCCGGTAGACAGGAATTGCGACGGAATCGTTCTTGGCGATGCCTTCGCCCAGACCGACCTCGGGGGCATCCACTTCCTCGCCGGTGGGATGCACGATCACTTCTACGGTCGCCGTATCACTATCGCCGGCAGGCGTGGTGATCGTGTATTCAAAGCTCCCTGCTCCGACAAAGGGGCCCGGGGCATGCATGAAACCCGGCAGGAGTTTTGACCCGGTGAACGCGCCCCAAAGCACAAAGATCAGAACGACGGACACAACCGATGCCGCAGTATTTGACGTTACCGCACTTTCATCACCAAAAGTAACGGTCTTCAGCGACCCAAAGTCCCTTTTGGGGGTCAGCAGGCGCTTTACGAAGCTCCAGATCACCATCATCAAAAGGATCAAAAGGATATAACCGATGATGTAAGGGGCGGCCGAAACCAACGTGACAAGGACGGCCCACAACTCGGCCCAGAGATTGCCCAAGAGTTCCATTATGCGTTCTCCGTCCGGCCCATGATTTCTTCTTCCATATCCCAGATCATCGCGAGGATCTCTTCGCGGGTCTCACTGAACTTGGGATGTTTTTTGACCTCGCGCAGGTCTTGACCAACGCCCATTTCGGCAAAAGGCAAACGGTACTCGGTATGGATGCGTCCCGGACGGGGGGCCATGACAATCAATCGCTCACCCAGCAAAAGGGCCTCTTCGACCGAGTGGGTGATCAGAATGATCGTCTTGCCGGTCTCTTTCCAGAGCTTCAGCACCAGACCTTGCATCTTTTCACGGGTCAACGCGTCCAAGGCACCCAAAGGTTCGTCCATCAAGATGACATCAGGCTCATTCGCAAGACACCGCGCCAAAGCCACACGTTGCTGCATGCCGCCCGACAATTCATAGACTGCCTTTTCTTTAAAATCCTGCAAGCCCACAACGTCCAACAGGTGATCTACAATCTCAGCCTTTTCAGCCTTCGGCATACCCTTCATCGAGGGTCCAAAGCCAACGTTCTCACGCACGCTCATCCACTCAAACAAGGCGCCTTGCTGAAAAACCATGCCCCGCTCCGCACCAGGGCCCTCGACCGTTTGACCATTGAGGTTGATCTTGCCTTCGGTCGGCGCAAGAAAACCCGCCACGATGTTCAACAGCGTGGTCTTGCCGCATCCTGATGGGCCAAGAACAGACAGCAGCTCGCCGGCCTTGAGATCAAGCGAGACGTCCTTCAACGCCTGCACGGATGATCCGTTGGGTAGATCAAACCGCATCGATATTTTATCTATTTGTAACCCTGACATGGCGCGCCCTGTTGTTTCCCCTGAAAAACCCTGCCCCAAAAGGGCAAGGCTTGTCGCGGAAAACCTGGAACTGGCGCGACCGATGCCGCGCCAGCAAATCGCGATTACATGTCTTTGACTGCCATCAGAGGACCGGTTTCAACCGCACCAGCATAGCTGTCGAGAGCGGATGGAATGGAACCGGACTCAACGAAGACGTCCGCCACGCCCTTCATGAACGCAGGTGCCGCACCGCCGAGCCAAGCTTCGGACAGCTGTGTATCAACGTCTGGGAAAACGAATGTTGCCATTGTCTCAGCCGTTGCATCTTCATCCATACCAGCGTCGTTTGCGATCACTGGCAGCATCTCCGCAACACCAGAACCATCGTTCCAGGCAGCGTTAGCTTCAGCTGTCACAGCCAGGAACTTTGCAACCAGATCTGGGTTCTCAGCGACAAAACCTGCAGGTGCAGATGTGACGTCGAAGACGAGAATGCCAAGCTCTTCTTTCTCAGCGCCTGTCAGCAGAACGTTGCCGTGCTCTTTCATGCGGCGCAGCGCACCACCCCAACCACAGGCCATGTCGACCTGACCTTGGGCAATCGCCGCGGCACCTTCGGCAGGGGCCATGTCCACAACGTCCAAAGACGCAAGGTCTACTCCAAAGTGGTCCATCTGACGCAGGAAGCCATAGTGGGCAGCAGTACCGAGTGGGACAGCGACCTTTTTGCCTGCCAGTTCATCGGCGCTGTCCGCGTCAATCTCAAGGCTCGAAGATACGACGCAGTTGTCGTTTTCAGCGTAGGATACAGCAACGTCGAGGATTTGAAGGTCCTGACCAGCAGAGGCTGCAACCACGAAAGGTGGCACACCTTGGCTCACAGCGATCTGAACATCGCCAGACGCCATCGCTGCGGACATGGCGGTGCCGCTGTCAAAGCTGACCCAGTTGACCTTTACGCCTAGCTCTTCGTCATATGTGCCGTTCACTTTTGCGAACTGGAATGGCATTGGCCACTCAAGGAAGTAAGCAACAGTGATCTCTCCGTGACCACCGGCAACAGCCTGCGTGGTTCCGGTCATCATCGCAACGCCGGCAACGGCGCCCATCAGAGCGGATTTGATTTTCATAAGTGTTCTCCCATGTTGTTGCCCCATTGCAGGGCGTCGTGTGGCAGGTTGCTTCCCGCCTTGAATTTCGAAAGCTGAGCACCAATCCCACGTCATGCCAAGCATTTTATCTTTGGCTTGGGGGCTGAACCGTCTTTCCCGCCAGAACGCCGTCTTGTTCTCCAACAATTTGACCCTCCGGCCCGACAAAGGCACCTTTTTTCAGAGCGTTACGTCAATCACTCTTTTCATGCGGCAGCGGACCCATTGGGCAAAGGCTTCGCATCACATGAAAATTTTTCCCTGCAATTTCAGAAATGTAGGAACTACCATTCACCAATTGATGTCCCAATCAGTATCTTTTTGGCTCTATTCATGGGGCAATTCTGGCCCTATTGGTGACGCCTCATCCAAAGGCAAACTGATCATAAGATAGGCGGGCTGCGAAGTGGATTCGAGCCGCTTTCCCCCGTTTTAATGGAGCACTGACCATGGATACGCTGAATTTCGCAAACGACCCAGAACATGTCGTCGAGGCCGACCGCGCCCACGTCTGGCATCACCTGAGCCAGCACAAACCGTATGAGACGATCGATCCACGGATTATCGTCGAGGGCAAAGGCCTGCGGCTTTGGGATATCAAGGGCAAAGAGCATGTTGATGCCGTGTCCGGCGGCGTTTGGACCGTCAACATCGGCTATGGCCGCGAGCGGATGGGCAAAGCGATCTCTGACGCCGTGACCAAGATGTGTTTCTTCGGCGGGACACTCGGCACAATCCCCGGTGCGCAGTTTGCTGAGATGCTGATCGACAAGATGCCAGGGCTGGACCGGGTTTACTATGCAAACTCCGGGTCAGAGGCGAATGAGAAAGCCTTTAAGATGGTCCGCCAGATCAGCCACAAGCACTACGGCGGCAAGAAGAACAAGATCCTCTACCGCGAGCGGGACTACCATGGTTCGACCATTGCGACGATGTCTGCAGGCGGTCAGGAAGAGCGCAACGCGCAATACGGGCCTTACACACCTGGTTTCGTCCAGGTGCCACACTGCCTTGAGTATCGCTCACAGGATGGCTCGACTGGCGAGGAATACGGACTGAAAGCCGCACAAGCGATCGAAGACGTCATCCTTGCAGAAGGCCCCGACACGATCGGCGCACTCTGCCTCGAACCCATCACCGCAGGCGGCGGCATCATCGTGCCACCCAAGGGGTATTGGGAGCGCGTGCAGGAAATCTGCAAAAAGTACGATATCCTGCTGCACATCGATGAGGTCGTCTGTGGGATCGGGCGGACCGGCACATGGTTCGGATACCAGCAATTCGGCATTCAGCCTGACATCGTGACGATGGCGAAGGGCGTGGCCTCTGGCTATGCCGCGATCTCTTGCTGTGTGACCACGAACCGCGTCTTTGACATGTTCAAAGATGACACGGACAAGATGGGATATTTCCGCGATATCTCGACCTTCGGGGGCTGCACCGCAGGTCCGGCGGCAGCCATTGAGAACATGAAGATCATCGAAGAAGAAGATCTGCGCGGCAATTCGGCCAAGATGGGCGCGCACCTTAAGGGCAACCTTGAGGCATTGATGGACAAACACGCATGGATCGGTGACGTGCGGGGCATGGGGCTGTTTGCAGGGGCCGAATTGGTCAAAGACCGGGACACCAAGGAACCCGTCGATGAAAAACATGTGGGCGCCATCGTCGCGGACTGCATGGCACAGGGTGTGATCATCGGAGCAACCAACCGGTCCTTGCCGGGCTTCAACAACACGCTGCTCTTTGCGCCATCTCTCATCGCCACCGCAGACGATCTGGACCATATCACTAACGCGGTCGATGGCGCGATCTCGCGCGTTTTGGGCTAACCATCAAGCTGAGCAGTCGTCACAGGCTGCTCGGCACCGCTGCCCGCGATTGCAAGTGTGTTGGATGTCAGCACACTGGCAAAGCAAGCGGCAACAAGTATGGCAACAAGCGCGGCTTTGAGGGGCTTCATGGGGTCTCTCCTCTTTACGATCTGATCATTCAACGCCAGCCGCGCAATTTTCCGTCGCGATGACCGCGAAAGAATTGACTTAAGTCCAAACTGGCCGCTACTTATCGCCAGATCATGTCGATTTCCGTTGAAACCTTTTTTCTCGACCCCTCTGCCGAAGGCACGTTGCAAGCGCGCATTCAGCAAATGGTGGCACAGGGCATTCTTGCCGGGCGCTTCCGCCCGGGCGAGCGTCTGCCCTCGTCGCGCAAGATGGCCAAGCACCTTGGCGTCAGCCGGATCACCGTCACCTTGGCCTATACCGAATTGGTCGCAGATGATTATCTGACCTCGCGGGGGCGGTCAGGCTACTTCGTCTCGGAAAACGCACCCGAACCACCCGCCTTTCCCGCCCAGCGCTCCGGACAAGGCACGGTGGATTGGGGGCGGACCCTCGGTCAGCGATTCACGCCGGGCCTGAGCCTCGAAAAACCATCTGATTGGGCCAACTACAGATATCCATTCATCTATGGGCAGGCAGACAAGACCCTGTTCGATAGTGCCAACTGGCGGCTTTGCGCGCTCAGGGCCTTGGGAATGCGGGATTTCAACGCGCTGACTTCGGACTACTACGATGGCGATGATCCGATGCTTGTTGATTTCATTGCGCGCCAAACACTGCCGCGGCGTGGAATTCTGGCCAACAAGGATGAGATCCTCGTCACAATGGGGGCCCAGAATGCGCTTTGGCTATCGGCACAGGTGCTGTTGAACAGCCGGCGGCGGGCTGCGATCGAAGATCCGTGCTATCCGGCGCTGCGTAACATTCTTACACAATCAAGGTGCCAACTAAGCGTCGTGCCGGTTGACGGGACCGGGCTGCCGCCTGACGGGCTACCGCCGCAAACTGACGTTGTTTTCACGACGCCAAGCCACCAGTGCCCAACAACCGCAACAATGCCACTGACGCGCAGACATGCGCTGCTGGAGAAAGCCGAGGCCGAAGACTTTGTGATTGTCGAGGACGACTACGAGTTTGAGATGTCGTTCCTGAAATCGCCTTCTCCGTCGCTCAAGTCACTCGATAAGAACGGACGGGTCATCTATGTCGGATCATTTTCCAAGTCACTCTTTCCGGGCCTGCGGTTGGGATATCTTGTCGGACCAGCCCCTTTTATTGCCGAAGCGCGGGCGCTGCGTGCAACAGTGCTGCGGCACCCACCGGGGCACATTCAACGCACGGTCAGTTACTATCTGTCGCTCGGCCACTACGACGCCTTGGTGCGACGGATGAGCAAAACCTACCACGAGCGCCGGCAAGCCATCGATGCCGCCCTGAACGAACACGGGCTGACAATCGCAGGACAAGGCACCTATGGTGGGTCTTCTGTCTGGATCAGGTGCCCACGCGGGACGGATACGACAGTCTTGGCGTCCAAATTGCGCGAACAAGGTGTGCTTGTTGAACCCGGCGCACCCTTCTTTGCAGGGGAGGCACCGCCAACGGAATTCCTACGTCTGGCCTACTCATCGATCCCCGCTTCGCGCATTCCGCAAGGAATCCGCTTGATCGCAGAGGCAATTCCAAATATTTGATTATTGAGACTTGTGGTCTCAATAAGTTTTTCGCTGGCCTTAAGATAGATCACCTACTGGACCTAACGGCAAGGCATGCCAAAACCTACTGTCACCACAGCATCGGGCGGGGATTCTTTTCCCCGTTTTTTCATTGTATTCCACGGGGAGGATCCAAACCCATGAAGATGACCACCGAAGAAGCCTTCGTCAAAACACTCCAAGCCCATGGCATCCGCCACGCCTTTGGGATCATCGGCTCGGCCATGATGCCAATCTCTGATATCTTCCCGGCTGCGGGCATCACCTTCTGGGACTGCGCCCACGAAGGGTCCGCCGGCATGATGGCTGATGGCTACACCCGTGCAACCGGCGAAATGTCGATGATGATCGCGCAGAACGGCCCCGGCATCACAAACTTCGTGACAGCCGTGAAGACCGCATACTGGAACCACACACCTTGCCTGCTTGTCACACCACAAGCCGCCAACAAAACAATTGGTCAGGGCGGCTTCCAAGAGATGGAACAGATGAACCTCTTCGCAGACTGCGTGGCTTATCAGGAAGAGGTCCGCGACCCATCCCGCGTCTGCGAGGTGCTCGCACGCGTGATCGCCAAAGCCAAGCGTCTCTCCGGCCCCGCGCAGATCAACATCCCGCGTGATTTCTGGACGCAAGTCGTGGACATCGAAATCCCGGAGCCGATTGAATTCGAAGCCAGCCCCGGTGGTGAAACATCCATCGCTAAAGCAGCCGAACTGCTGTCCACAGCCAAGTTCCCTGTCATCCTGAACGGTGCTGGGGTTGTTTTGGCCGAAGGCGGCATCGAGGCATCCAAAGTGCTTGCCGAGAAGCTCGACGCGCCTGTGTGCGTTGGCTACCAGCACAACGATGCGTTCCCAGGTAACCACCCGCTGTTCGCAGGTCCTTTGGGCTACAACGGCTCCAAGGCGGGGATGGAACTGATCAGCAAAGCCGACGTCGTGCTGGCGCTCGGCACACGTCTGAACCCGTTCTCCACCCTGCCCGGCTACGGCATCGACTACTGGCCAACAAATGCCAAAGTTATTCAGGTCGACATCAACCCTGACCGCATCGGCCTGACCAAGAAAGTCACAGTGGGCATCGTCGGTGACGCCGCGAAAGTCGCTGCAGGCATCACCGCAAACCTGACTGACGACGCAGGTGATGCAGGTCGTGATGAGCGCAAAGCGATGATCGCGCAGACCAAGTCTGCTTGGGCGCAGGAGCTTTCCAGTCTCGATCACGAACAGGACGATCCGGGCACCACATGGAACGAGCGTGCACGTGCGGCACGTCCCGACTGGATGTCGCCACGTCAGGCATGGCGCGCCATTCAGGCGGCAATGCCAGAAAACGCGATCATCTCTTCCGACATCGGCAACAACTGTGCGATCGGCAACGCCTATCCAAGCTTCCCGACTGGGCGTAAGTACCTCGCACCTGGCCTCTTCGGCCCATGCGGCTACGGTCTGCCATCCATCGTGGGTGCAAAGATCGGCCAACCAGATGTGCCAGTGATCGGCTTTGCCGGTGACGGTGCGTTCGGTATCGCTGTGAACGAATTGACAGCAATTGGTCGTGACGAATGGCCAGCGATCACTCAGATCGTCTTCCGCAACTACCAGTGGGGCGCAGAAAAGCGGAACTCCACACTTTGGTTTGACGACAACTTCGTGGGCACAGAACTCGACATGAAAGTGTCCTACGCTGGCATCGCACAGGCCTGTGGTCTGATCGGCGTGCAAGCCAAAACCATGGAAGAGCTGACAGAGGTTCTGAACCAGGCGATCAAGGATCAGATGGAAAACAACAAAACCACACTGATCGAAGTCATCCTGAACCAGGAGTTGGGTGAGCCATTCCGCCGTGACGCGATGAAAAAGCCTGTCCGCGTGGCCGGTATCGACGCATCCGACATGGCAGCTGAGTAAGCTTGCCATTCGATCTTGGCCTTGGCACATCGGCGGCCCTTGCAATCGCATTGCTGGGGGCCGCCTTCGTCCGGGGCTATTCGGGTTTTGGGTTCTCGGCGATCTTCATCGCCTTTGCGGCCCTGCTGACGAACCCGCTCCCGCTTATTCCGGTGGTTTTTGCATGCGAAATCCTCATGACAGCCTTCCAAGCGCGTGGCATCCGGCCGCATGTGGACTGGAGGCGCGTGGGGTGGCTGCTTTTGGGGGCGGCAATTGCGCTGCCATTCTCGGTATCGGTGATGCTTTCGGTCGGGGCCGAAACCGCCCGGATCACCGTCTCCTCCATCATCTTGGTCATGTCGATCATCCTGCTGTCAGGATGGACATTGCAACGCCGTATCGGGGCCCTGGGGCACGGTGGCGTGGGCGTGCTTTCGGGCATCTGCAACAGCGCAGGAATTGGCGGATTGCCTGTGGCAGCCTTCATGTCCGCGCAACCCATCGAGGCGGCGGTCTTTCGCGCAACGATGATCATCTATTTAACCGGGCTGGACCTGATCACAATGCCACTGCTTTGGGCCGGCGGCTTGGTCACGTGGGACACGGCCATCGCAGCGGCCATGGCGTTTCCGCTACTGGGTTTGGGCGTCTGGCTCGGGGGACGGCAGTTCCTCAGCGCCTCTCCCACCACTTTCAGGCGCTTTGCGGTGCTCTTACTGCTGGCCTTATCCACGCTCGGCCTATTGCGGGCAATGTTGGGACTTTGACATGACATCACCCTTTCTTTCCACCCGAGAGGCCACAGCACCTGCCGATCTGATCGCCAAGGCCAAGCAGTTTGCCGCCCCGCGCGTCGCCATCGCCCGCGCAGGCGCGCCGCTGCCGATGGAGGCCGCGAAAGAAGCAACTGCGGTGGGTATCATGACCCCTGTCTTTGTGGGTGAAGCTGCCATGATCCACGAGGAAGCCGCAAAACTGGGCTGGGATATCAGCGACTACGCCCTGCATGACACCACAGGCGAAGAAGCGGCCGGCAAAACAGCAGCAGCCCTCTGCGGAACCGGAGAAGCCGATGTCCTGATGAAAGGTCAGCTGCACACGGATGTCTTCATGAAGTCCGCGGTCAGCCGCGATGCGGGGCTGCGCACGGGCAACCGCTTTGTGCATATCTTCCACATCACGCATCCCGACGGCGGCAAGCCGCTCTTGGTGTCTGATGCAGCACTCAACGTCGCGCCCGATATCGCCACACGACAGTCCGCGATCCTTGAGGTTGAAAAACTGTTGAACGCCTTGGGCAACGCGCGGCCCAAGATCGCGATCCTCTCTGCAACTGAAAGCGCGATCCCATCGGTCCCTTCAGCAATGGAAGCGAAGGAACTCGCTGATTGGGCGGCGGAAAATGTCGCGGGCGCAGATGTCGCCGGGCCGCTTGCACTCGACCTGATCCTGTCACCCAAGTCAGTGGCAACAAAAGGCCTGACGGATGACCCCGTCGCAGGGCAGGCGGATGCGATCATCGTGCCGGACATTGTGTCAGGCAACGCGATCTTTAAATCTCTGGTTTATCTGTCAGGCGGCTGTGCGGCGGGTCTTGTGACCGGGGCCAAAGTGCCGATCCTTTTGACATCCCGCGCCGACCCGCCAGCGGCACGCATTGCCTCGGCCGCGCTCGCAGCGATCAGCTGCGGTCTGCCCAAATGAATGGTGGCGCTGGCATATGATCGAAGCTGCCCTCAGCGCTGTTGCCCTGACAGGAACCGAGTTCGCCATTCTGTGCGGGATCGTCTTTCTGGCTGGCGTCGTGCGGGGGTTCTCGGGCTTCGCGCTCTCGGCCATTGTGATGGCCAGTGCGGTGATCATTCTACCACCAGTGCAACTGATCCCGATCTGTTGGTGCCTTGAGATGACGGCCTCGCTGCTGATGGCCAAAGGGGGCTGGCAAGAGGCTGACCGCGGCGTCGTCTTCGGCCTCGTGATTGGATCAACCGCTGGCGTGCCTTTCGGCCTTTGGCTCACGACCAGCGTTGATCCCGATACAAGTAAATTGATCGCCCTCATCCTGATCATCTCACTGGCGGTGACACAGCTGGCCAAAATCAGGCTCCCGTTCTTGGCCACCAAGCCGGGACTCTACGGGTCCGGCTTTGCAGCTGGCGTGGCCACAGGCCTCGCCAGTGTCGGCGGTATGGTCATCGCACTCTATGTTCTGGCCCAAGATGCTGCCGCGAATAAGATGCGGGCAGCGCTGGTGCTTTTCCTCTTCATCAGCTCGCTGACCACAGTGATCACCCTCCTTTGGTTTGGCGTGATGAACAGCACCGCCTTCGCCCGTGGCGTCAGCCTTGCCGTCCCAACCATGCTTGGGGTTATGGTAGGCCAATGGCTCTTTACGCCGCGCTTTGCCGCCTACTATCGTCCATTCTGCCTGTCACTGCTGTGTGCATTGGCAGGCGCCGCCCTCGTCCGCACGAAACTCGCTTGAAAGGTTAGACCATGTCACTCGATCAGCCACAGTTGGATACATCCCCTAAGGTCTCGGACGAGGTGCGCAAGACCACCTGCTACATGTGCGCCTGCCGGTGCGGGATCAATGTGCACATGAAAGAAGGCAAGGTCGCCTATATCGAAGGCAACAAGGACCACCCTGTGAACCAGGGCGTGCTTTGTGCAAAAGGCAGCGCGGGGATCATGCAGCACAACGCACCGTCGCGGCTGCGGGCACCCTTGAAGCGCGTGGGCGAACGCGGATCGGGCGAATTCGAAGAGATTTCGTGGGAAGAGGCGCTGACGATCGCAACCGACTGGCTTAAGCCCGTCCGTGAAAAGCATCCTGAAAAACTCGCGTTCTTCACAGGCCGCGACCAGTCGCAGTCGTTCACCAGCTTCTGGGCTCAAGGCTTCGGCACCCCCAACTACGCAGCTCACGGTGGCTTTTGCTCAGTCAACATGG
>CAYLMZ010000054.1:0-15287 GCA_964385035.1 uncultured Loktanella sp. | reverse complement strand
TCCGCAACTACGCAGCCCCCGAAATCCTGCCCAATGGGGATATCATCATCCGGCGCCTGCCGGACGCACCCAGCTGGGAACCTGATCCGGAAACCGGTGACGTAGAGCTTTAACCGCGCGGCTTGCTGAATTTCACGACAGGTTTGGCATTCATCGCATTGGCCAGCGCCTGAAAACGCGCTTCTGCGACCTCACCAAAAAGCGGACCCGTGCGTGGCTCAAGGCTCAGTACCAATTCACCCGCTTTGCGTTTCCATTTCAGGGTGCCGGGGCGTTCCTCTGCTGTCAGCCACAGCATGGCACCAAGGCGCATGGCTTTGCCGAGGATCTCGGCCTCTTTGATCTGGTCGTCTTTGAGCATCGCAAAGAGTGGATCAAATCGCGAATTACTGGTTTTGCTGGTATAGCGGTTCATGAGCGCAAGACCCAGCATGACGCGTTCGGAATGCTTCAACCCGCCCAAGTTCGCCCGTGTGGCATTGTCGAATGTGACTTCAGCGCGGTAATCAGGGTGCGCACGCCAGCTCACGTCATGCAGAAGGCAGGCGGCTTTGATGATGCGCTTGCGCTGCCAATTGGCGCGCGGGAAAAGCGGTTTGACGAAATCATACAGCACACGCCCAAAGCCTGGCAGGCGGGCATCTTTGCTTTCGGCAAAGCGACAGGCCTCGATCAGCGGATCACGCTCTCGCAGTTCGCGCGGCATCTGTTCATAAAGCATCCCCTCGCGGATCCCGTAGGATGAGACGGCCACGTCCTTGGGTTTGAAGACGCGGATTAACTCTTTAAGGACGATCGTCGCATAGGGCACAAGTGACATCCGGCTGTCAGAGATATTGCAGCGCCCGCGCAACTCCTGCAGGTCAGACTTGCGGATGTACTCGGCCGTTTTACTGATCTGCCGTGCGGACATGCGATATTCGTGCAAAACGGTCAGCGGATATTCACGCCGTTCCATGTCGACGCGGGCAATCGCACGCCATGATCCGCCCACCAGAAACAGCCGCATGCCTGTGACATTGCCCATGTCATCATGCAGTTTGGCGATCACATCCCGCACATGGGCCTTGATCGCTTTGCGCCCACCCTTGATCTCGCGCAGCTTCAAAGGGCCAAGGGCAGAGGTGACGCGCCGCCCGACGCGGCCATCGGAAAGATCGGCCAGTTCCATTGATGAGCCGCCGATGTCACAGACTAATCCATAGCTGCCCGGCCAGCCCAAAAGCACCCCTTGCGCTGAAAGGCGCGCCTCTTCCTTGCCATCGATGATCCAGAGTTTGATGCCCGTCTCGCGCAACACCTCGTCTCGGAATTCTTTTCCGTCGCTCGCTTCACGCACCGCAGCCGTCGCAACGGCGGTCAAAGGGGTGATCCCCATACCTTCTGCCAACGCTGCAAAGCGACGGATAGCCGACAATGCCCGCACGCGGCCTTCGGGGTTCAAATGTCCTGTCTGCGACAGGCCTGCGCCCAAGGCGCACATGATCTTTTCATTGTAGAAGTAGGCAGGCGAGCGGGCCGCCCCGTCAAAAACTACCAAGCGGACCGAGTTTGAGCCCACGTCAATGACCCCCACGCGTCCAAGCCCCATGGCGGCTGCGTCTTCAAACAAAGGGCGCCCAAACGGGCCCCAGTCAATCGCTTCCGCGTCTTGGTCTTGTGTCATGAAGATCCCCGGCCGTGTCTTGGCCAAAGGTATCAATCAATCGTCGGTATGGGTCAACCGTGGGACGTCGGATGCGCCTGCTGATCCGCGACCCGAGAGGGACGGATTTTCCATAAAGAACCGGTGGCAGTTAAAGGCAAAGACACCGTCTTCGACCTTGGCGCGTTCATAGCTGCCGTCAGCGGCCATCACCCAGCTTTGGGCGATGTCGGCCATGTTCGCGGCCATGATCTGGCTAACGATCTGGGCTTTGACGGTATTGTTCTTGATCTCGACCAGCGTTTCGACCCGCCGATTCAGGTTCCGTCCCATCCAGTCAGCCGAGCTGATATAGACCCTTGCCTTTTTGGAAGGCAGCCCGTGGCCATTCCCAAAACAAACGATCCGCGAGTGTTCGAGGAAACGGCCAACAACGGATTTGACCCTGATATTCTCAGATAGGCCCTTCACGCCGGGCCGCAGGCCACAGATACCGCGCACGACAAGGCTGATCTGCACTCCAGCCTGACTTGCGGCATAAAGCGCGTCGATCACATCGCTTTCGATCAGCGAATTCATCTTGGCCCAGATCATCGCAGGTTTGCCCGCTTTGGCGTTTTTGGCTTCTTCCGCGATCTTGTCGAGCAAAGTCTGTTTGAGGGTCAGCGGCGAGATTGACAGGTTTTCCAAACCTTCAGGCTGTGCGTAGCCTGATAGGTAGTTGAACACTTTAGTCGCATCGCGGCCCATGGGCGCATCGCAGGTAAAGAGGCTGAGGTCGGTGTAGATACGCGCCGTGATCGGGTGGTAGTTGCCCGTCCCGAAGTGGGTGTAGGTGACCAATCTGTCACCTTCGCGTCGGACCACCGTGCTGATCTTGGCGTGCGTCTTGTAGTTCAGGAACCCGTAGACGACATGCGCGCCCGCGCGCTCCAGTCTGCGGGACTGGCGGATGTTGGCCGCTTCATCGAAACGGGCTTTCAATTCAACCAAGGCTGTCACCGACTTTCCGTCTTCAGCGGCTTCGCAAAGTGCCTCAACAATCGGGGACCGTTTGGATGTGCGGTAGAGCGTTTGTTTGATCGCCACCACGTTTGGATCACGCGCCGCTTGCGTCAGGAACCGGACCACCATGTCGAAGGTCTCGTAAGGGTGATGCAGCAGCATGTCCTTTTGGCGGATCGCAGCGAACATATCCCCGTCATGGTCTTGCACACGTTCGGGCACACGGGGGGCAAAGGGTGGCCACAGCAGATCGGGCCGATCGTCCAAGACCAACTCGCCAAGGTCGGCGATCCCGATCAGACCATCAACTTCGACGACCGTATCCTCGATCACATGAAGCTCGTCCATGATCAGCGACTTCAGGCCTGACGGTGCGCCCGCTGACAGCTTGAGCCGGACCACTTCACCGCGCTTGCGGCGTTTCAGAGCGGTTTCAAACTCGCGCACCAGATCTTCGGCCTCGTCTTCTACCTCCAGATCGCTGTCGCGCAGAACCTTGAAAGCGCAGTGCCCTTTGACCTTATAGCCCGGGAACAACCGTCCAATCTGAAGCAAAAGCAACTCTTCGAGCGGCAGGAACCGATGCCCGCTGTCAGAGGGCAACGAGACGAACCGATCAATCTGTGCAGGCACCGGCAGCAGTGAGCGCAATTGACGCTTGTCGCTGGGACGTTCGAGTTGCAATGCTAGGGCAAACCCTTCGTTGGGCAAGAACGGGAACGGGTGTGCGGGGTCGATGGCCAGCGGTGACAGGACCGGAAAGACCTGGTTGAGAAAGACATCCTCAAGATAGGTGACATCGTCTTGGGACAGATCATCATTGGAAAGGATGTGGATGCCCTCGGCGGCCATCGCCGCTTTGATATCTACGAACACCTCTTGCTGGCGGGTCATGAGTTTGCGCGCGTCATAGTCGATCATGACCAACTGTTCGGCAGGCGTGCGGCCATCCAGACCGGGGGTGGTGTTCCCCTCGTTCATCAGCTCGCGAAGGCCAGCGACGCGGACCGTATAGAATTCATCAAGATTGGTGGCCGAAATCGACAAAAACCGCAGCCGTTCAAGCAAAGGCACGCGCGGGTTTTCGGCCTCTTCCAGCACACGCCAGTTGAACGACAACCAGCTTAGCTCGCGATTCACAAAGCGGGCTTGTGTTGCGAGGTCAACGTCAAGCGTTGCAGGGGGCGGATAGGCCCCTTCAAGGAAATTTGCGTCTGTCATAGGGTCTTATCGGCCGCAACTATTGCGGAATGATGACAAGTATCTCTGGCTCAGGCCTGATTGTCCAGTAACTCGGCTGCGAGGGCTTTGTTGATCTTGCGTCTTTGGGCCAGTGCTGCCTGATCCAGTGCTGCAACGATCCGTGCTGCCGCATCGAATGACCGTTCAATGCGTGAGGCCAGATAGCTGACAAGGTCCGGCTTGGGCATGATCTGACGATCGGCAAACAGTTTCATGATTAGGGCCGACAAGAGCGCATCATCAGGGTTGTCGATTTCGATCACAGTGGCGGCCTGCATCCGGCTGGCCAGATCAGGCAGGGCGATCTGCCAGCGTGCCGGGGCGCAGTCTGACGTCAAAAGCAGCAGCCCACCGCGCGCACGTAGATTGTTGTGCAGATGAAAAAGCGCTTCTTCGCTGGGGTGGGGCAGAGCCTCAACGTCTTCGATGATGACGGCGTTGGCATCTGTGTGCAGATCGGCAGGCATGTCTTTGGCATGCACCACCTGCGCGTCATGCGTGCCTTGAAAGATACCGGCAAGGTGGCTTTTGCCAGAGCCGCTGGGCCCGATCAGGGCAAGCTTGCCATCTGGCCAGCTTTCAGGCGCGCTGATCATTGCAAAGGCCTTTGCGTTCGCCTGAGAGACAAAGAAATCATCAGGCCCCAAGGCGACGCCGTTGGGCCAATCAAACGTAAGCTGGTCGGCCATTACTCGTCCTCGGACAACCCGCGATACAGCAGGCTTTGCTTATATTGACCCAGACCCCAACGGGCGATCACGCCGATCATGGCTGCGATCGGGACGGCTACCAGCATACCCACAAAGCCAAAGAGCGATCCGAACACCGACAAAGCAAACAAAAGCCAGACAGGATGCAGCCCGACAGACCCGCCGACAAGTTTTGGCGTCAGGATGTTGCCTTCAAGGAATTGCCCCAGAGCAAAGATGCCTGCCACGATCCCAATCCGGACCCAATTGGTCGCATAGGTCACAGTGTCCCCGTCTACGACCTCGACCGAGCCCCAGAACTGGAACAGTGCGAGGCCTATCGCCAAAGCGCCACCGACAAGAGCCCCTACGTATGGGATAAAAGTGATCAAGCCTGCGATAAAGCCGACGATCAGGCCAAAGTTCAGCCCCGCCAGCATCAAGGCCACGGCATAGTATGTGCCCAAGATCACGCAGACGGTGCCTTGGCCCCTGATGAATGAGGCCAGTGTTTTGTCAATCTCTTTGGCAAGCATCCGGACCGTTGCGACGTGATCGCGCGGCAGCATGCTGTCCACTTTTGCGGTCATATTGTCCCAATCAAGCAGCATATAAAACGCCACGACCGGCACGATGACCATCAAGACAAGGATGTTGATCAGCCCCAGAGCCGAGTTCAGAAGACCATTGACCAGTTCGCCACCTTTGGACTGGATCGTCTGACCGATGGCTGCAAGCTGCTGGCTGATGGTGCTTGAGGAATCAAGAAGATCGGGGAAGCGCGCCACAAGACCTGAGCGCAGGCGCTCGAAAAGTTCTGGCGCAGTGTTGATCAGCAAGGCGGTCTGGGAAATCAGCGTCGGAATGACCAGCAGGATCAACAAAACAAACACGAGGATCGTAACAAGCGTAATGACCGCGACAGAGGCCGTGCGGCTTAGCCCCGCACGTTCCAACCTGTCCGCGACAGGATCAAGACAGTAGGCAATTGCCCCACCCAAAACAAAGGGCAGGATCACGTCGCCCAGAAACCACAGTATGACCAGGAACAGCGCAGTCGCGATGCCCCAGTATCTCAATTGATCTTTGACCGGCAGTGCCATGATGCCCTTTCAACAACTCACACTCTAGATGCGCCAAGCATCTGGACCTTGCAAGGGTTTGCCCCGAATTTCACGCATGTCAGCGCTTGCGGGGGTCCGCGCAGGCCATTACACCTCTTGCGAAGTTTTCCATCCAAAAGGTCACCCAGATGCGCCTGAGCCGCTACTTCCTGCCCGTCCTGAAAGAAACCCCACGCGAGGCACAGATCGTCAGCCACCGCTACATGCTGCAAGCCGGTATGATCAAACAAGCCAGTGCCGGGATTTATTCCTGGCTTCCGTTGGGCTTCAAAGTGCTGCGCAAGATCGAAGATATCGTCCACGAAGAACAGGCGCGCGCGGGTCATATCGCCATCCAGATGCCCACAATCCAGTCGGCTGATCTGTGGCGTGAGAGCGGACGCTACGATGCCTACGGAGAAGAAATGCTGCGCATCAAGGATCGCGGTGGGCGGGATATGCTGTTCACGCCGACCGCTGAAGAACTGGTGACCGACATTTTCCGTGCGCACGTCAACAGCTACAAGGACCTGCCGCTGACCCTTTACCAAATCCAGTGGAAGTTCCGTGACGAGGTCCGCCCGCGGTTTGGCGTCATGCGTGGCCGCGAATTCTACATGAAAGACGGCTACAACTTTGACCTGACCAAGGAAGATGCGCTGCACGCCTACAACCGTCATCTGGTCAGCTACCTGCGCACATATGAACGCATGGGCCTGCAAGCCATCCCGATGCGCGCTGATTCCGGCCCGATTGGCGGCGATGACACGCATGAGTTTCTGGTGCTGGCCGACACTGGCGAGTCCGAGGTCTTTTATGACAGCGAGATCACCGATCTGAAGTTCGGGGATCGCGAGATCGATTATGATGATAAGGCAGCTTGCCAGTCTGTGCTTGAGGAATTCACCTCGCGTTATGCCCGTACGGATGAGACCCATGATGAGGCGCTTTTTGATGCGATCCCCGAAGGGCGTCGCCGCACCGCGCGCGGTATCGAAGTGGGGCAGATTTTCTACTTCGGCACCAAGTATTCCGAAGCGATGGGGGCGATGGTCGACGACGGGCAGGGCGGGAAAGTGCCTGTCCATATGGGCAGCCACGGCATTGGTGTCTCCCGTCTTTTGGGGGCGATCATCGAAGCCAGCCATGACGACAAAGGCATCATCTGGCCTGAAGGTGTGACGCCGTTCCATTGCGGTATCCTGAACATGCGTCAAGGCGATGAGGCGACAGATGCAGCCTGTGAGGCGCTTTATAGGTCGCTAACCGCACTGGGCCTTGAGCCGCTTTATGACGACCGCGACGAGCGTGCAGGTGCAAAGTTTGGCACCATGGACATGATCGGCCTGCCGTGGCGGATCACGGTAGGTCCGCGTGGCCTGAAAAACGGTGTTGTCGAAGTGACCAGCCGCCGCACAGGCGAAAGCGAAGAGATGACGCCAGAGGATGCTGTCGCCAAGATCGCCAAAATCTACGAGGGCATCGCGTGAGCCTGACAGAGGTTGACTGGTCGCTGATCCCGGCGCCATCGGATGATGGCAAAGCCGCGCATCTGGAGGGCATGACCTTGCCCGATCTGAGCCTGCCTGCGACGGCAGGCGGGCCCGTCAATCTCAGCGCCTTGTCCGGTGTGAGCGTTGTCTACGTCTATCCGATGACAGGACGCCCTGATCGTGACTTGCCAGAAGGTTGGGACACCATCCCCGGGGCGCGTGGGTGCACGCCGCAGTCCTGTGCGTTTCGGGACCACTTTGCAGAGCTGAAAGGTTACGGTGCAGACCATCTTTTTGGGCTTTCGACCCAAAGCCAGTCCTATCAGGCAGAGGCCGCAGAGCGTCTACACCTGCCATTCGCGCTTTTGTCGGATGATGATCTGGAATTTGGTGGCGCGCTTGACCTGCCGGGCTTGCGCGTGGAAGGGCAGGATCTTCACAAGCGGTTGACCATGATCATCCGCGATGGGGTGATTGCGAAAGTGTTCTACCCTGTCTTTCCGCCCGACAAAGACGCCGAGAATGTCATTGCGTGGCTGCGCGACAATGCAACTGGCTGACAGTGTTGCAGCGGCAGGAGCCTCCGGCGGGAGTTTCTGAGGAGAAAGAAGTCGCGATCCTTGACCATCGCGCCAAGGGGCTCCACCTTGCGGACAGAGTGAAAGAGGCATGCATGGCAGTCGTCCGACATACCAAACCCTTTGCGGCATTCGAATGGATGATCGCGTGGCGCTATATCCGTGCCAAGCGCGCCGAGGGCGGCGTCAGTGTGATGACGTGGATCAGCCTGATCGGTGTCACCCTGGCCGTCTTTGCCTTGATCGCGACATTGGCGGTGCGGTCGGGTTTCCGCGCAGAGTTTATTGATACGATTGCCGGGGCCAACGCCCATGTCACGGTGGTCGCCCCGCGCAGCGTTCTTGCGGATTTTGAGGACATGGCCGCACGTGTCCAGACGGTCGAGGGCGTGCAGTCGGTTGCACCACTCATTCGCGGGCAGGCGATGGCGTCGGGCTCTGGCCGGATCGGATTGGCGGATATCTACGGGATCCGGCTGGATGACTTGAAGACCTCGGATGCGATTGTCGATAGCGAACGCACTGTAGGTAATATTGACGATCTGCCAAACGGGATCGCGATCGGGTCTGCGCTGGCCTCAAATCTGGGTCTCGGGATTGGGGACCGGATCGAGCTGACGACACGTTCGGGTGCGTCAACGCCCATGGGGCAAGCCACGCGGCGCAATGCTTATGAAGTGGTCTACATCTTTTCGACGGGCCGATTTCAGATTGATGAAGTGCGTGTATATCTGCCTTTTGAGCAGGCGCAGTTGATCCTGAACCGTGATGGCGTCGCTGATGAGTTGGCTGTCATCCTTGATGATCTGAACCAGTCCGAAGCGCTCAAGCAAGAGATTGCGAATGCCGCCGGGCCGGGGCTTTGGGCCTATAGCTGGCAGGATCGTGTCGGGCGCTTCCTGCGGGCGCTGACCATCGAGGACAATGTGATGTTCATCATCTTGTCGATCCTTGTTCTGGTGGCGTCTATGAACATCATCAGCGGGCTGATCATGTTAGTCAAAAACAAGGGCCGCGATGTGGGTATTTTGCGCACGATGGGGTTGACCGAAGGATCGATCCTGCGGGTTTTCTTTATCTGCGGGGCCGGGATCGGGACCTTGGGCACGGTGATGGGCGTGATCTTGGGGTGTCTGTTCGCAATCTATATCGACCAGATTTTCAGCCTTGTGAATTACGTCGCGGGCGGCGGTGTGTGGGATCCGTCGATCCGTGGCATCTACAACGTTCCGGCAGAACTCCGGTTTGAAGACGTCCTCAAGGCAGTGTCCCTGTCCTTGGGGCTGTCATGGATTATCACGATCTTTCCCGCACGTCGCGCGGCCCGGATGAACCCTGTTGAGGCGCTGCGTTATGAATAATCCGACCCTGTCTGTTGCGGATCTGTGCAAGAGCTATAATCACGGCAAACCGAACGAAGTGCGGGTTTTGCAAGGCGTTACGCTGAACGTGGAGCCCGGCGAAGTGGTTGCCCTTGTGGCGCCTTCCGGTGCCGGAAAATCTACTCTTTTGCATATCGCAGGCTTACTCGATACGCCTGATACAGGGACCGTCACAATCGCGGGCGAAGCGATGTCTGGCCTGTCGGACCGCCGCCGGACGGCTGTCAGGCGAGGGACGGTGGGCTTTATCTACCAGTTCCATCACCTGCTGCCGGAATTCACCGCACTTGAGAATATCGTCTTGCCGCAGCTTGCGAATGGCGCAACGCAAGCCGCCGCCGAAGCGCGCGCCATGGCCCTGCTCACGCGCGTCGGTGTGGCTGAGCGCGCTTCCCATCGTCCTGCCGCTTTGTCGGGTGGTGAGCAGCAGCGCGTCGCTTTTTGTCGGGCCTTGGCCAATGAGCCGGCCTTGCTGTTGGCCGATGAACCTACCGGAAACCTTGATCCTGAAACCTCTGACCGTGTGTTTGGCGCCTTGATGGATCTTGTCCGTGACACAGGCCTTGCTGCCGTAATCGCAACCCATAACCTTGACCTTGCCGCCCGTATGGACCGTCAGGTCCGGTTGACCGGCGGTGCATTGGAGACCGCATGAAGATTACTGTCGCTGAAATTGCTGCGAAATCCCGCGCCGCCCTGCTGGCGCATGGCGCCGGCGAGATGCAAGCCGAGGCTGTTGCCAATGCTGTCGCACGGGCCGAGGCCTTGGGGAATGTGATTTGCGGTCTTTACTACCTTGAAAGCTACTGCACGCAGCTGACGTCCGGACGGGTGAAGGGCACAGTCCTGCCAGAAGTGTCACGCCCCCGGCCTGCGGCCGTTTTGGCGGATGCCAAATTCGGATTTGCGCAGCCCGCATTTGCCGCAGGCCTGCCAGAGGCCGTCACGGCCGCTTTGGAAAACGGCGTAGCAACACTTGCCGTCGCCCACGCCCATACCTGTACGTCTTTGGGGTATTTCACAGAACAGATTGCTGCTGCGGGTCTGATCGGCATCGGGTTTACAAACGCATCACCGATTGTCGCCCCTCCGGGCGGCAACATGGCTGTGATTGGCACCAACCCCATTGCTATGACCGTCCCCGGTGAAGACGGCCCCGCGATGCATTTCGACTTTTCGACCTCTGCTGTAGCGCTGGGCAAAATCACCATGGCAAAGGCCGCCGGAGAAGCGATACCCCTTGGTTGGGCCGTCGATGCAGAGGGACAGCCTACGACCGATCCCGAAGCCGCCCTTAAAGGCGCGCTGGTCAGTGCGGGCGGATATAAGGGCTGGGGCTTTGGCCTGATGGCAGAGCTTTTGGCGGCGGGCATGACCGGATCGGTCAATTCGCTGGATGTCTCTGGCCTGAAACTGCCTGACGGTGCGCCACATGATCTGGGACAGTTCTACATTTTGATTGACCCTGGAACCTATCATGACGGGTTCGCAACGCGATTTGCCCGCGTGGCCGAGGCGGTTGCCGCCCAAGAAGGCGCACGTATTCCGGGGGCAGACAGGCATGTCATGACCGAAGTGGATGTGCCTGATGCGCTATGGGCGCTGGTCGAAAAACTTGGTGTGTGATCAGGATCAATTGCCAGACAGTATTGGCATGGTAAGCTGCTGAAAACGAGAAAGGCAGGGCACGATGAGATACTTTGGTATATTGGCCATTTTGGCCCTGGCAGCATGCGTCGAAGAACCCATTGACGGGCGCACCGCTTACCTTGAGAACTGCACCTCTTGTCACGGGGCCGACGGGACGGGTAACGGACCAGCGGCTCGCGGGTTGGCGGTGGCGCCACCCGATCTGACAACGATCACGGCACGCAGCGGCGGCGTTTTCCCCACAAATCAGGTCATGAGCACGATTGATGGTCTTGATCGCGGCGAACACTTTAGTGCGGCGATGCCGGAGTTTGGTGCAGGTGACATGGGCGCTACGGTGATTGTGGAAGACAATGGATTGGGCACACCGGTGCCGATGCAATTGCTTGTCCTGACCGAATATCTCGAGAGCATTCAGAAGTAACTCGCGCTGACATTCACGTGACATGACGTGTCACCGGCTTTTTTGGCAAACGCCTTGCGGTAGGTAGATGTCAAGCAACCGGAGATATTCAATGCGCCTTTTCCTCACATCAGCTCTTGCCTTAGCACTTGCAACCACTGCCTCTGCCGGCCCCGTGAACTTTGCGGATGGGTGGCAAGAGCAGCGGCTGTCGCTGTTTAGCTCCAATGACTACAGCTTTGGCCAAAACCTCGGGCTGGTGTCCGAGGGGTCCGTGTCGATTGCATGGGCCCGCGTCGGTCGGGAAGACTGGGGCACCTCGGGTGCCTCGTGGTCGTGGACGGTGGAACAGTCTGTGCCTGCGACTGATCTCAGCCTGAAGGGTGGGGATGATCGGAATATCTCGCTTTATTTTGTGTTCGTCCCGCAGAGCCTTGCGCCGTCGCTTGAGGGGGCCAATATCCGTAGTCTGCTTGGCAATGATGATGTGCGGATCATGCAATATGCCTTTGGCGGGAACCATGCGCGGGGGCAGGTGATCCCTTCGCCTTACGGTCCGGCGGGGCAGGGTGTGACGATCGCCCTGCGACAGGCCGGAACCGGATCATTCAATGAAAACGTAGACTTGGCGGCAGACTATGCCCGCGCCTTTGGCGGCGAAAAGGGCGCTCTGGTCGGGTTGGCTGTCTCTGGTGACAGTGATGATACCGACAGCGTGATCCGCGCTGCGATTGGCAATCTTGTGCTGAGATAGCCGCATTGATGTGGGTCAAGGCAAGCCGCTGATGGCCCGCTAAGCTGACATCATCCAAAAGATGAGGATGATGTGATGCGTGTGCTTTCGATCATCGCGGCCATGGCACTGGCGACACCGGCTATGGCGCAAGATACCTTGCAGGGCGAGGCGCTTTTCGGCTTTTACTGTGCGACTTGCCACGGTAACGGGGCCAGTGGGAACGGGCCGATGTCGCCGTCGCTTGTGGTGGCTCCGGCTGACCTGACAACACTTGCGGCGCGCAATGACGGGGTGTTTCCGACGACCCGTGTGATCATGCGGATTGACGGGCGCGACCCGCTGGTCAGCCATGGCAGCATGATGCCCGTCTACGGCGATTTTTTCGAAGGAAATGAGGTGGTGACCAAAGCCGAGACCGGCCAGCCGATCATGACCTCACAGCCAATTCTGGACCTATTGGCTTACCTGCAATCCCTCCAACAGGAGTGAGGCATAGTCGGTCTGTGGCACTGTCCCCGCGATCTCGAGGATCAGTTTGCGGCGCACGGCGTCGGTGAACTCTGACCCTTCGCCTGCGGGCATGACAAAGGCCATGGGGCCGCCGATGATATTGTCCTCATAAAGCTGCGGCAGACCCATGGCCGAGGCGCGCCCGTCGCGCAAAATTGGCAGCGCGTTGATGGTGATGTTGTTGGCGATCACCGTGTCGCGGGCCTCGGTGATAGGCGGTCCGAAGGAGTTGGCCATCGTGTCGCCTGAAAAGTCGATCACGCGACGGAAGCCTCTGATATTATTGGACTCTATCGCCTCCATCCCGAAGAGAAGTGCGCTGCCGATCGCGTTGCGCCCGAAAGCCTGACGGGGTGGGCCGATGAGGTTTTCGGCAAAGCGGGTGGCGCTGTCCATATCCGCGATGATGGTCCAATCGACAACGGTGGCTTGGTTGGTGGCCCATTCCACGTAAGTGACCGCGATGGAGCCGTAGAGCGTGTTTTCAATCGCCGCGACGACCGCCGGATCGGTGATGGCTGCGGCGTAGGAGAGGCGCTGGAACAGCAGCTCGTCCTGATCGATGGAGCCGGACGCATCCGCAAGAAGGACCAGTTCGAGGTCGGTTTCGATCTCTTGGGCGAGGGCGGGCGTTGCGAGGGTGAGGGCGAGGATCAGTGTGCGCATAGCCGAGTAAATAGCCCGCGCGGTGGGTCTGTGAAGGTCTGAGCGCCGAATCGGGGTTAAGCCCAGTCTTTCTTGGGGTTTTGGCGGTCAGCAAACCGTCGGCAAAGCGTCGGCTTTGTGTCGGGCATCGGGGCGGCCGCGTGGGGGGTAACGGGGCGCGCGGTGGGGTCGGAGGTGGTTAAGCAGCGAGACTGTCAGGGAGCGAGCTGTGGATCGGTGGCGTTTTTTACGGAATGGTGACAGTTGTGAGTTAGGGCTGTCGAGATCAGGCGCTGTGCTTCTTGGTTGGCTTTGGAGCCTCCGGCGGGAGTTTTTGGGGAGAAAGAAGTTGGGGGACGCGTGGCGTCTTGGAAACGGTCAGGGGGACCGTTTCAGCGACGCGCGGGTCGAGCACCTGGGGAGGTGGTGCTGGACTTCTCAAGGGCATTGGGTTGGGAGTGGATAGCTGGTGGCGTTCTACGTGTGGGTCAACTCTGATTAACTCGAATTGGAAGGGTTTCGGAGTGGGAGCTGACAGCTAACTTATGAGACGCCGGACGGAAGCCCTTGATCTCGCGTCCCGCCCAGCATCGCCGGGCCGCGCACGCCCGGGGCTTTGCCCGCTGATTGTTCAAACGATCTTCCGGATGGTTTGTGGAACGCTCTCAGCCCTCCCCGGGGGTGCGCTTTTGTGGCGTTTTGTTTGGCGGTGAGGTTTGGCGTGAGGGGATGTGGAGCGCGGTGGAGATGTTGAAAACACCCTTTAGATTGGGTGCTACGCTAGGCTTGGCGACTTGAATTTCTACCTACTCTTCTTCGAAGAAACTATCGTCGAGTTCCATCAGCTTGATCACAGACTTTTCGCGACAACCTACACCATAGCTAATCATTAGCTTGGTCAGCTTTGCTCCATCGATGAGAACAATACGACTTCCAAGTGCGTTTGCGGTCTCTCTTGCAGAGTTTGTAAAGTACGAAGTTGTGACAAAAATTCCTTTGTTTGCTTTGTGGATGCTGAGCGCGCCAAAGAAGTCGCGAATGTCGCTAGATCCAACCGCATTATGCGATGCATATCGTTTGGCCTGTATATAGACCTGATCAACGCCCAGAGGGTCTTGATCGATCACGCCGTCGACGCCATTGTCGCCAGCCTGACCAAGTGCACGTCCTGCATCTTCTGATGTGCCGCCATAGCCCATTGCGATAAGAAGGCTCACAATCAGGTCTTCAAAAAATTTCGGGGACGCGTCTTGCGTTGCCTGCAAGAGATTTGAGGCAAGGGTGGCATTCCAACGGTCATAGGCACTCTCGATCTGCTCATCTGGAGTGGTCCCACTAACATCAAGAGTTGGTTTCACCTCTTCCGAATTGGTCTTTCCGGAGCGTTGTCTAAACTCTTGGAAATCCTCAAATTGTTCCAAGTATTGCGTGTTAATCTCTGTCCCTTCTTGGGCGAGTGCAGCTCGCCCTTTTTCGGTCAGTTCAAACCAGCCTCTTTGGGTATTCTTCACCAATCCTGCTTGCTTGAGGTACGAACGCGCCCAGTGAACGCGATTGGCAATCACCGTTTGTTTGCCGCTCGGCAAGAGGGCTTCACGTTCCTCTTTGGACAAGTTCAACTTGTCCGCGATCTCATCGACCACATCGGAAATCTTTCTGGTGCCTTTCCGAGCCGCTTCTAGAACTGGGCGCATCAACTGCTGGTAGGTCGGAATCCTAGTCGCCATCACTCAAACATCCAACTCCTCCACGAACCGTGCGTTCTCCTGAATATACTGGAACCGCAGTTCGGGCTTTTTCCCCATCAGCCGCTCGACCAGATCGGCTGTATCCCCCGGCTCATCATCGTGCACTGTCACGCGGATCAGTTTCCGTGTTGCCGGGTCCATTGTCGTTTCCTTGAGGTCTTTAGCGTCCATTTCGCCCAAACCTTTGAACCGCTGCACGTCGATCTTGCCTTTGCCACCGAGGCCCTTGGCCAGTACCGCCTCTTTCTCCGCGTCGTCGGCCACATAGACCCGTTTCGCGCCTTGCGTCAGCCGGTAGAGCGGGGGGCACGCCAGATAGAGGTGCCCGTTGTCGATCAGCGGCCGCATTTGCGTAAAGAAGAACGTCATCAAGAGCGACGCGATGTGGGCCCCGTCCACGTCCGCGTCCGTCATGATGATGATCTTGTCGTAGCGCAGGTCGTCGATGTTGAATTTGG
>CAYLMZ010000053.1:0-15737 GCA_964385035.1 uncultured Loktanella sp. | reverse complement strand
GACAAAGCAACGAAATAGCGCAACTGCCGTAAAGTCGGGGTCTGATCCAAGGTCTCAATCCGTCGATAGGTTTTTCCTATCAAATATTCCTACAGCATTGCCTTTCCTTGTCCAGCCGAATTGCTACATCACGTCGCAGTTGCACAAAATACGGGCAAGGCGGGGCAGAATGCAGAAAAGTAAGTGTCGGTTCATACCGAAGTTTAATCGTGCGAAGTTGCTGTTTCCGATTGTCGCTGGCGCGTCCGGCACTACCTCATTCATAGTGCGACATTTTGACATCGGAGCGACCATTGGATAGCTCAACGCCCACTCGTTGGATCACCCTTGCCGGCCTGCTTCCCGTAGCGATTGCAGGGTCACTTTTCGGTTGGTTTGCGGGCATGCTGCCTGTCGTCACCAGCGGCGGCACACTCCGTTATGTGTGGGAATGGGTGCCAAGCCTTGGCGTGAACGTCAGCATTTACATTGACGGCCTCAGTCTGACCTTCGCCCTCTTGATCACGGGGATCGGAAGCCTGGTGATGTTGTATTCGGCACGATACCTCGCAGGTCACGTGCACCAGGCCCGGTTTTCTCTTTATCTGACCAGCTTCATGCTCGCCATGATCGGATTAGTTGTGTCAGATAACCTATTAGCTTTGTTTGTTTTTTGGGAATTGACGACAATCACGTCATACCTGTTGATCGGTTTTAGTCACGACACGATCAAGTCGCGCCGGTCGGCCTTGCAGGCCTTGATGATGACAGGCGTCGGTGGGCTTGCACTGCTCGCAGGGATCATCCTGATCGGAACGACGGCTGGCACTTTCGAGATGTCAGAGATTAACGCCATGCCGGGTGTGATGACCGAAAGCGTGATGTATCTGCCTATCTTGCTGCTTGTCTTGGCTGGCGCCTTCACCAAGTCGGCGCAGATGCCGTTCCATTTCTGGCTGCCCAACGCGATGGCCGCGCCCACACCAGTCAGTGCCTATTTGCATTCGGCGACGATGGTCAAAGCCGGCGTTTACCTGATGGCCCGCGTCCATCCGTCATTTGCAGGGACAGATGTCTGGTTGTGGACGCTCACGATTGCTGGGGCGATCACGATGGTCTTTGCCTCGGTGATGGCCTTGCGGCAGACGGACCTGAAACTGGCCCTCGCTTACACAACCCTCATGGCATTGGGTGCACTCACGCTGCTCTTGGGCAACGAGAGCGGATACACGATCACAGCGGCGGCAACCTTCCTTGTGGTCCATTCCCTTTACAAAGCAGCGCTGTTCCTTGTTGTGGGCATCCTTGACGCCCAAACCGGGACACGCGAGGCAAACAAGCTTTTTGGAATGGCAAAGGCCATGCCGATCACGGCTATTGCGGCAGCAATCGCAGCCCTTTCCATGGCCGGGTTCCCGCCATTCCTTGGTTTTATCGGCAAGGAGTTGAAATATGCGGGCGCGATCGCCGTAGCGTCTGAACCAATCCTTGTGGCGGGGGCGGTGCTCATCTCATCCGCACTCATGGTGGCGATTGCGGGCATCGTGTCCTTCCGACCATTCTGGAGCAAATCAGGCGCGCCTATTCCAAACGTGAAAGAAGCCCCTTGGCCAATGCTTGTCGGGCCTGTCGTCTTGGCCCTTTTGGGTGCGATTTTCGGGATTTTCCCAGAAACGCTGCAATCCTTGGTCACGCCGACAGTTGCGGCGATCGTCGGTGATGCAGAGCCCGCCAAAGAGCTCAAACTCTGGGCTGGTGTCAATTTGCCATTGTTCCTCAGTATCGCGACTTTTGTGATCGGTTTTTCGATCTACGCGCTCAAACTGAAGCTGCGCGCGATGCTGATCCGGATGACCGAAGCTGCACCGAAATTCGACAACGGCTGGGACAAGCTGATGGCGGGGATTGCGTCTGGCTCCAAAGCGCTGACCCGTGTGATCCAGACCGGCGTCTTAAAGCATTATATGTTTGTGACCTTCGCGACAGCGCTGGTGGCTCTGGCCTACACCCTTTTCACACAGACGACAGGAATCCCGTCAGTCGGCTGGCCACAGATTGCGCTTTGGGATTGGCTGGTATTCCTGCTGGTGCTTTTGGGCACGGGTCTGACAGTCGTGACGAATTCGCGGATCACCGCTATTGCAGGGCTTGGTGTCGTCGGGATCGGGATGGCGATGATCTTTATCCTTTACTCCGCACCTGACGTTGCAATCACGCAATTGCTGGTTGAAACGCTTGTCGTCGTGCTTTTCGCAGCGGCGGCTCTGAAACTGCCAGAGCTTGATCGCGACAAAATTGGTAAGCGGCCTTTTGATGCTCTGATGGCGCTCGGATTTGGTGTCGTGACCAGCATCATCTTGATGAAGGTCACCGCCGGACCGATTGACCGCGAACTGACCACATTCTTTGAAACCGCGAGTTGGCCGGAAGCGTTCGGACAGAATATCGTCAACGTTATCCTGGTCGATTTCCGGGCTCTCGACACCTTTGGTGAGATTGCAGTGGTTCTGATTGCAGCGATCAGCATCTTCGCTCTGCTGCGCGCCAAGCCAGAGGAGGAAAAGCAATGAACTCTGTCATCCTGCGTGCAGGCGCGCGGTTGTTTGCGGTACTGTTGTTGATCTTTTCGATCTACATGCTGTTGCGGGGACACAATGCCCCCGGTGGCGGGTTCATTGGCGGGTTGATCGGGGCGACAGGTTTTGTTGTCTATGCCATCGCCTGTGGCACAGAAGACGCGCGGCGCGCGCTGCGGTTTGATCCCGGAAGCATCGCAGGCGCGGGTTTGGGCATCGCACTTTTTGCGGGCGTGATGGCTATCGCATTCGGAAACAACTTTTTCACTGGCCAGTGGCTGTTTATCGGGGCATCCGAGACCGAGAAAGGCTTGCCGCTTTCATCAGTGCTGATTTTTGACATCGGCGTTTATCTTGTCGTTCTGGGTGCCGTCTTGTCGATCACCTTTGCACTTGAGGAGAGCGTGTAATGGAACAACTCCTCTCTTTGTTGATCGGTGTCTTGGTAGCCGCCTCTGTCTATCTGATGCTGGCGCGCAACCTGCTGCGCTTTCTCTTTGGGCTGATCCTGCTGTCGAACGCGGCAAACCTGACCATCTTTGTGGCCGGCCGGCTGACACCCGGTGCCCCACCACTGGTGCCCGATGGTGTTGATGCACCCGTCAGCGAGGTGGCAAACGCCCTGCCCCAAGCGCTGGTGCTGACTGCGATCGTAATCGGCTTCGGCCTGTTTGCCTTTGCCCTCGTCCTTGCCTTCCGCGCCTATCAGTCGCTCGGCACCCTGAACACCGACGAGATGCGCGTCGCTGAACCAAAAGAACAAAAGTAATGAGCTGGTATCTTTCCCTTCCCCTGATCATCCCGTTCGTCACGGCGATCGCAGCATATCTCATGCGGACGTCCGCCGCGGGGCGTTGGATTTCCGTTATGGGCTCGGGTCTCGGCCTCGCAGCCTCCATTGCCCTGATGGCTGTGGTGTTGGATGAAGGGGTGATTGCCGGGCAGATGGGCGAATGGGCAGCCCCCTTCGGCATCACACTGGTCGCAGACCTCTTGTCAGCGGTCATGGTGCTGATCACAGCCATCACAGGATTTGCCGTTGCGATCTATGCCATGGGCGATGTGACAGAGGCACAAGAGCGTCTGGGATATCACGGTCTCTTCCAGGTTCTCTTGGCAGGCGTCACCGGCGCATTCCTGACGGGCGATCTTTTCAACCTCTACGTCTGGTTTGAAGTGATGTTGATCGCATCTTTCGGACTGCTTGTGCTCATGGGCGGGCGCGAGCAAATCGACGGCGGTGTGAAATATGTGGCGCTGAACCTGATCTCGACGATCTTTTTCCTCACAGGTATCGGCCTGCTCTATGGCCTGACCGGCACACTGAACTTCGCAGACCTCGCCCTGAAGGTCGAAGAAGTGGAAAACCAAGGTCTGCTGACTGTCGTGGCAATGATGTTCATGGTGGCATTCGGGGTGAAGGCTGCGGTGTTCCCGCTGTTTTTCTGGCTTCCAGCAGCTTATCACACGCCCAGCTTTTCGGTTTCCGCTGTCTTTGCAGGACTACTGACAAAGGTGGGGGTTTATGCCCTGATCCGCTGTTTCACCATGGTCTTTGACCACGACGTCGCATTTACCCACGAAATCCTGCTTTGGGTGGCCTGTCTGACCATGGTCGTCGGCGTTCTAGGGGCGGCTGCTCAATCGGATTTCCGCAAGATTCTTTCTTTCCACATCATCAGCCAGATCGGCTATATGGTTTTGGGGCTGGCGCTGATGACCCCGCTCGCCATCGTCGGGGCTGTTTTCTATCTGGTGCATCATATCGTGGTAAAGGCGAACCTTTTCCTGATTGCAGGCGTGGCCAAACGGCTGACAGGCGGGACAGAGGTTTATCAGATCGGCGGCCTCTACAAATACGCGCCATTCCTCGGTGTGCTATTCCTGATCCCGGCATTTTCGCTTGCGGGCTTCCCACCGTTGTCAGGGTTCTGGGCGAAATACATCATCGTCAAAGCCACGCTGGATATCGAGATGTGGTTTGTGGCCTTCATCTGCCTCGCAGTCGGCCTGATGACAATCTATTCGATGACCAAAATCTGGGCCGAGGCGTTCTGGAAAAATCACCCCGATGGCGTGGAGCGGCGCTTGTCGACGCTTGAAAACAAATGGTCCCAATTGCTGCCAATTGGCGGGCTTGCTGTGCTGACGATTATCATCGGGATGAACCCTGAACCTTTCGTGCAATTTGCGGAACGCTCAGCCGCACAATTGCTGGACCCAAGCGCCTATACCACAGCTGTATTGGGAGAGCCGTCATGAACATCTTTCTGCTCAACCTCTTGCTTGCTGTGATCTGGGCCGGTCTATGGGGTAGCTTCACGCTCTTCCAGCTTGCCGCAGGTTTCATTCTCGGGTTTCTCATTTTGTGGATGACCCAACCGCTTTTCGGCGCGCCCAATGGGTATTTTCTGCGGGCCTACCGTGCAGTGCGGCTCATCCTCTACTTCATCTATGATCTGCTGATGTCCAGTTTTCAGGTGGCCTATGATGTGCTGACGCCCACAGATCATTCCAACCCCAAGATCCTGCGCATGCCGCTTGATGTGAAGTCGGATATCGAAATCCTCTTGGTCACCAACCTGATCTCACTTACGCCAGGAACCCTCAGCCTCGATGTCACACCGGATCGCAAGACGCTGATCGTGCATGCCATGTTTGCCGATGACCCTGACGCGGTGATCGCGGGGCTAAAGAACGGGATGGAGCGCATGGTCAAGGAGGTCTTTGAATAATGGCAACCTATGAGATCCTTGAATGGTCGATCTCGATCAGTTTTGTGATGGTGATGCTGTCGCTTGCTGTGGCCTTTGTCCGGCTTGCAAAGGGTCCGACCCTCGCTGACCGGGTCGTCGCCCTTGATATGATGACCGTCTCGATCATCGCCGTGTGCGGCGTGGCCGCGGTGGCGACTGGCGTCTACGCTTTGTTGGACGTGGCCCTCGTTCTGGCGCTTGTCGGCTTCTTGGCGACAGTGGCACTGGCCCGCTATGCAGAGCGGGCAGACGCACGTCGAAAGGAACAGACCAATGATTGATCTGATCATCTCGTTCTTCCTGCTATCGGGTGGCTTCTTTGCGCTTATTGCAGCCGTCGGCGTCCTGCGTTTGCCAGACGTCCTGATGCGGATGCATGCCTCAACCAAAGCCGGTGTGCTGGGCTCAAGCCTTATTCTGATCGGCGGTGCGGTCTACCTGTCAGAAGCCGATATCACTGTGCGTGTCATCGCGATCATCATCTTTCTGATGCTGACCTCTCCTATTGGGGCACACATGATCGGGCGCGCCTCGGTCGAGGATCTGGAAACCAAACAGGACAGTGAAAACGGCGATCGCTGACCCCTTGCCAACGGGCCTCCCGAACAGGCAACATCATCGCAACCAAACAACTTGGTAATGCGATGACACAGAGCTACGACACGGTAATCAAGGGCGGCAAGGTCGTTACACCGCAGGGTGTGGTGACCGGAGACATCGGCATCACTGACGGGACGATCAGCGCGATCGGCGGCAGTTTTTCGGGCCACAAAGAAACCGATGCAACAGGCCGGTGGGTCATGCCCGGCGGTGTAGATCCGCATGCGCATATCGAACAGATGTCGGGCATGGGCCTGATGAATGCAGATACCTTTGAGACAGCCACGCGCTCTGCAGCACTCGGTGGCACAACATCTGTGATCAGCTTTGCCGCCCAACCAGCCGGTGCCCGCTTGCGCGATACAGTGGCAGACTATGCTGCTAGGGCCAGCCGCGGCGCGATGATCGATTATGCTTTTCATATGATCGTCAGTGACACAGCTGTTGAGGCGTTCGGGAGTGACCTTCATGCTCTGATCTCCGCGGGGCATCGTTCGATCAAAGTCTTTACGACCTACAACATTCAACTCAGCGACGCGGAAATCTTGCGCACCATGGAAGTTGCGCGGGCGGCAGGTGCGCTGCTATGTGTGCATGCCGAGAATGACGCTATCATCGCGCGCGCCAAAGCAGCGTTAATCGCCGCAGGCAAAACGGCCCCGCACCACCATGCGGCCTCGCACCCGCGCATGGCTGAAATCGAAGCAGTAGAGCGCATCTGCCACTTTGCAGAACACCTCGGCCAACCGGTGATGGTGTTTCATATCTCCACCCGAGAGGGCGCCGAGGCGATCGCCAACGCCCGCGCACGCGGCGCGCCGGTCTGGGCCGAGACCTGTCCACATTACCTGTTCATGACAGAAGACATTCTGCGGCAAGACGGGCTGGATGGTGCGAAATGGATGTGCTCGCCGCCGCAAAGAACCCAAGATGATCAAGCAGCGCTTTGGGAGGCACTTCATGCAGATGTGCTGCAACTTGTATCGTCGGATCATGCGCCCTATCGGTACGACGAAAGTGGCAAATTGTCGGCCGGACCGACGGCACGCTTTGACCAGATTGCAAACGGGTTGCCCGGCCTCGAAACGCGGCTTCCGCTGATGTTCGATGCAATGGTCACACGCAACATGGGTGGACCAGAGGCTTTCGCCCGCCTGACTGCGACCGCAGCCGCAGAAATCTATGGGCTTGAGAAAAAGGGCAGGCTTGCCGTCGGCATGGATGCCGATATCGCGCTTTGGGATCCGGAAAGAACCGTCACCTACGGCGCAAATGATTTGCATGACAACGTTGGTTACAACCCATGGGAAGGAACCACAATCACGGGCTGGCCCACCGACGTTTGGCTTCGCGGCAGGCAGATCGTATCTGACGGCACGTTCCAAGCCGACCCCGGTTCAGGTGCATGGATCGACCGCCCTGCCCTTACCGTGCCACAAACCACACCAAAGGAATAACAATGCCACGCCCCGACACCGCCAATACGCTTGCAATCACCTTTCTTTACTATCGCGACCTGCCGCGTGCGATGCGCTTTTACGAAGACATCCTCGGCCTGCCGTTGGCCATTGATCAGGGGTGGTGCAAAATCTACAAAATCGCTGACGGTGCACATGTGGGGCTCGTCGATGAAACCAAGGGCATGAACAGCTGGCAGGCCGACAAATGCGTCCAACTTTGCATCCGCGTGCCAGATGTCGATGCATGGTACGCCTACGCCAAAGAAGAGAAACTGGATGGTTTGTCCGATTTGTTTATCAATGATGAAATCGGCATAAGGGCCTTTGTCTTCGACGACCCCGAAGGCTATCAAGTCGAAATACAGTCAGCCACAAGACCCGGCGCATGAGCGGCGACACGCTGATCGTCATCAATCCCAATTCATCGCAAAAGGTGACGGATGGAATTGATGCAGCGGTTGAGCCCTTGCGCGCATTTGGTCGCCCGATCAGATGCCTGACGTTGCCTGAAGGACCACCGGGTATCGAAAGCCAAAAGCAGGGGGATCTGACGATCCCCCCCATGCTCAACCTTGCCGCCGCCCAAAAGGACGCAGCAGGCTTCGTGATCGCTTGTTTTGGTGA
This sequence comes from uncultured Loktanella sp., assembly GCA_964385035.1. Taxonomy (GTDB): domain Bacteria; phylum Pseudomonadota; class Alphaproteobacteria; order Rhodobacterales; family Rhodobacteraceae; genus Yoonia. The sequence continues at coordinate 7,742 of CAYLMZ010000053.1, read as the reverse complement.
TCCGGGGCTACATGCATTGCGGGATCAAACGGCCCTCCCGGTTGTGGGCATTCAGGAAGCCGCCGTCATGTCGGCCCTGACCCTTGGCCAGCGGTTCGGGGTGATCGCAATCCTGCCAACCTCCATCCCCCGTCATCTGCGGGCGTTTGGGGCCATGGGTGTTCTGGACAGGCTTGCAGGAGACAGGGCTCTCGGACTTGGGGTTGCTGACCTCGCAGATCCGGACAAGAGCCTTGCGGCAATGATCGCAACGGGAAAACGTTTGCGCGACGCGGATGGCGCGAACGTGTTGGTCATGGGCTGCGCGGGCATGGCGCATTATCGGCAATCACTTGAAGACGAAACAGGCCTTCCCGTGGTCGAGCCCTGTCAGGCAGGTGCCGCACTTGCCTTATCACATATCGCTTTAAGGCAAAGTCACAAAGGAGAAACCCATGCTTGATGAAACCGCCAAAGGTGTCTTTACCATCGCCGTCACGCCGTTTCAGCCGGATGGGTCCATCGACTGGGACAGCGTTGATCGCATGGTTGACTACTATATCGCACAAGGTGCGACAGGCTTGACCATCCTTGGCATGATGGGCGAAGCGGGCAAGCTGACGGCAGAAGAATCCGTGGCGATGGTCGCGCACGTGGTCAAACGCAGCTCAGTCCCGATTGTCGTTGGGGTCTCGTCGCCGGGGTTTGCCGCGATGAAGGCGCTCTCGGACAATGCGATGGATCTGGGGGCTGCGGGGGTTATGGTCGCCCCTCCGGGAAGCCTCAAGACGGATGATCAGATCATCAGCTACTACCACAATACCGCAGAAACGCTCGGCGCTGCTCCTTGGGTGTTGCAGGATTTTCCTCTGGTCACGAACGTCGTGATCCCCACGAAGGTCATCCTGAAGATTGTCGAAGACTGCCCGACCTGCGTGATGCTCAAACACGAAGACTGGCCCGGATTGGAAAAGATCAGCGCCCTGCGAGCTGCGTCTGAAGGGGGTGCGCGGCGCATCTCGATCCTGTGCGGGAATGGCGGTCTCTATCTATTGGAAGAAATGATACGCGGCGCGGATGGCGCTATGACCGGTTTTGCCTATCCTGAAATGATGGCGCAAGTGGTTGAGGCATACACTGCCGGCCAACTTGATCACGCCCGCGATATCTTTGATGCCTACATGCCTATGGTCCGCTACGAGGCCCAGCCAGGGCTGGGGCTCGCGATCCGTAAGTATACGCTGGCACAACGTGGGGTGATTGCGCATGACGTATTGCGGAAACCGGGGAACATTCTGAGCGATGCCACGAAAAAAGAGGTGGATGCGCTGGCAGTGCGGCAAAAACAACGCCTCAATCAGTTGGACATTGGCTAGGCGCTATCGTTTGGGAATTGTGTAGTTTTGAAGCACCAGCTCTCGCAGTTGGGTTGTCGATACGCCATCTGTTCTGGGAAGGTAAACAACCTCAACAATATCCGACAACGAGTCGAATTTCCCTTCCCAGTCAGATCCCATCCCAAAGATATGAGCGCCTTCCCGGAGAATATCGTCGCGCTTTTGGTCCCATGTATTTTCAGGAAAAACCCTGTCAACGAAACGGCACGACTCCAGTATTTCAACGCGCTGCGCATAGCTCATGACACTTTGTTTGCCTTTGGACACATTGAATTCATCGGTCGAGCAACCGATCACCAATCGATCCCCAAGGGCCGCCAACCGGCGTAGCAGCCGCACGTGGCCCAAGTGAAACAAATCGAATGTGCCGTAGCTGATCACTGTTTTCATTCTTGTTTGCCCTTCGACCATAAGAAAACCGACTTAAGCCGATCAATTTTTTGCAAGGCTCGATAGCGCCTGAGAAGAGATGAAAACCTGCGTCGGGCATCACTCCATTGAAAAACAAAATTTGAATCAGGCACTTTCCAATCAGCACCATAGTTCAGAACAAGCATCTTTTCGGGCTCCGCGGGCACAGGAAAGCTCTCTCCGCAAATTTCACTCTTGCGCAATGGCAGGACATCACTCGCGGTTAATTCCCCAAAAGTGTGCGGCCAAACGAAAACCCTATCGTTGGCAATCCAAGCAGGGAAAACATCGACTTGAAGTCCTGATGACCGCGCAATCTTTAGCACAGGGCTCTTGCCGGAAAAGAACGGTGTCACGCTACCGACATCTGCGGACAGCAATGCCAAGCGGTATGCCATCAATGACGTGAGAGCGTCACGGGCAGAAGTCGCCGGCAAGACCACCGCCAGATCCACATCATCATCATGGCCAATAAAATCCTGATCACGGATCGAGCCCAAGAGCGTCCCAGAATTGATGAAAACAGGATACTCCAACTTTTTAAGCTCCTTGAAGAGCCGCGACAGATCTTTGGCTAATGCAGGGCGGTCGAGACGTTGAAAGGATGAACCATAACCGTGGGCGGTGAGATCCCTTTCACCGAGCACGTTTTGAAGTCGGCCTTCGAAACGTGCCAAAGCCGCCCTGTCCCCTTGCGCAATGTGGTGGGCTCTTATCTGAGCAGCGAGTGCGGCTGCACGGACACCTTTCTTGCCTTGCGCTGCGTAGATCTGGACCCAACGTTCAGTGAAATCCACACCGCGTTCGGCATATGGAATTGAATTTAGTGTTTTTTCCGCAGTTTCTATTGAGACCGCAGCAACAGGCGCGGCCTGACCAAGCAACTGGTCCACCCGTGATAGCAGACGCTCGCTTTGAGAAGAGAGAGGACGGCGTGCATGCCGCAAGACGCGAGGGCGATAGAAGAAAGGCATATTAATCGCTTAGCATTTTCACCGATTTGGCGGTTGCGGGGTACTCTGTCTGCGCAACTGATGCAATATTACCTCTTCATCCATCACCGCCCGCTTACAGCTTCCGCAAAAAGTAGCTTCGCAACGCAAGAAGATAGTTCATCCCCTGCCGACGAAACTCTGTCCAATGGTACTTGGCAGTCTTTCTCGGTGGAGCGCCTGAAGGCGCGCCGGACCCAGTTACCGGGCCGTCGATGGTGCTCTCCGCCCCTGATGGCACAATCAGTGGTGGCGACAAAGCAAGGCTTCGCCCTCTCAGGCATGAAAAACGGCGCAAATAATGATCAACCGGCGCATAAATCTTGTCATGGGCATCCAGAAAAGCGGCTGCGCCATCTCTGCTCCACAGCAATGACGTTGTTGTTGTCGGAAAATAATGCGCCCAATACAGCCGTTGGTCACCAATCATACCAACAGTCGTTGCCATGAAGTTGCCTGACTTGCCAAGGTTCACGACGTCCCAACTCTCATCAGTTGTTGCAAGGGTCTCTACCAACAGGGCCAAACTCTTTTTGGCATCCGGTGGGAGCACCATATCATCTTCAATCACCAGACAATGCGAATGGTCACTTTGCAAGAAGCGTGAAACACAATCGATGTGACTGAGATAACAGCCAATTTCGGCGCTCTTAAGTGGTCTTCCGTAGAACTTCAGCGACAATTCCGGATCGTAGTCGGGGAAATCAGCGGGGGGCTTGCCGCGACCATCGACTGCCTCGATCCGAGTGTAGGGCATTTTTTCCCGGTTCAGGCCAGCGGTTGCTGTAGCAAGCCTGTCCTGCGCATCGTGTAAATTGATTAGATAAGTCAGCATCTTGGGCTACGTGTAACGCCTGGCACAATAAATCGCCATCACGTTTCCGAACAAACGAAGCCTTTCGCGGTATTTGGCGCACCCGAGAGGATTCGAACCTCTGGCCTCTGCCTTCGGAGGGCAGCGCTCTATCCAGCTGAGCTACGGGTGCCTGACTGCGTCTATAGCGGGGCCATGCGCCCCTCGCAACGTCAAAACTCAGGCAAAAAGATCGTGGCAAAGTTCCAATGCATCCACCAAGGCGTCCACTTCATCTGTGGTGTTGTACATGCCAAATGAGGCACGGCATGTGGCTCCAACGCCCATGTGCTCCATCAGCGGCATCGCACAATGGGTTCCTGCCCGCACGGCCACGCCTTTCTTGTCCAGCACGGTTGAAATGTCATGCGCATGCGCAGCCCCTTCCATACGAAAAGAAAAGATTGCGCCCTTTGTTGCCGACTGCCCTTGAACGTTCAGCCAGTTCAACCCGTCAAGCCGGGTCCGGGCATAATCGCGCAAAGCCAGCTCATGGGCTGCAATCGCATCCATGCCAACGCCCATCATATAATCCAGTGCGACACCCAAGCCGATGGTCTGCACGATACCGGGCGTTCCCGCCTCGAACATCATTGGCGGATCATTCCATGTCACCGCATCACGGCTGACCTCGCGGATCATATCACCGCCACCCATGAAAGGGCGCATTTCGGCCATGCGGTCTTTCTTGACGTAGATCGCACCAGACCCCGATGGGCCATAAAGCTTGTGACCGGTGATGGCATAGAAATCACACCCGATATCGGACACATCCACCGGCATGTGAACCGCCGCCTGAGAGCCATCGACAAGCACAGGCACACCCTTGGCATGTGCTCCTGCGGTGATGGTTTTGACATCAACGACCGTCCCAAGCACGTTCGACATATGGGTGACGGCAACCAGTTTCGTCTTCGGGCCGATCGCATCAATGACCTTTTGGGGATCAAGATCGCCGTTGGCATCCACATCAACCCATTTGATGACAACACCCTGACGTTCGCGCAGAAAATGCCATGGCACGATGTTGGCGTGATGCTCCATGATGGAAAGGACAATCTCGTCCCCCGCCTCAAGTCGCGGCATAGCCCAAGCATAGGCCACCATGTTGATACCTTCGGTGGTGCCTGAATTGATGATGATCTCGTCTTCAGCAGGTGCATTCAGGAAACGGGCAATGATCCCACGCACCCCTTCGTATTTCTCAGTCGCAAGGTTTGACAGATAATGCAGGCCGCGATGGACGTTTGCGTATTCCTCTGCATAACCGCGGGTCACAGCATCAATGACGACCTGAGGTTTTTGCGCAGATGCCCCATTGTCGAGGTATACCAGAGGCTTATCGTTCACAGTTCGTGACAGGATCGGGAAATCAGCCCGAATGGCATTTACATCGTAACTCACGTCATTCCTCCGGCCGGGCCAATCCCCAACACCGCGAGCAATATGCCCGCTCCCAAAGCTGTCATCATCAACGACAAGATGATCGTCAGGATCGACTTGCCGTAATTGTCATAGCCATGCAGAACATTGATGAAATTCACAAATACCCAAATCAGCGCACCCAAAGACAAAAGCCCGAAGAGTGACCCGATGGCCGGGCTGATCAGCACCAGAACCAGTTGAACCGTTTCCAATGTCAGACTGACGGACTGGAACCATACAATGATGGCCAAGGTCCCTTCAAGTGACCCGACGCCGCCAAAAAACTTACCCACCGAGTGCGTGCCCATGACAAAAAGCACAAGAAACACACCAATGATCGCGGCATACCCAAACGGTGACATTGCAAATGACGATTCATCAAGGCCTACAGGCACAGGTGAAAACAACTGCAAAAGCGCCAGCAATATCACGTTGATGACAGCCACGAGGGCCAGCGCGGTCCAAAGCGCATCGCGCGGGAGGTCCATGCCGATCACGCGGCGCGCTGTATCGGACGGCTCCATGATGCTGTTCCAAACAGCGCGCATCCAGCTTTCAAAGGTAAACGTCATGTTTTGCTTTCTGCCTCACGCAGGAATTGGACCCAGATAAACAAGAAGATACCTGCCCCCAACCAACCGACAAGCGTGGTTTGCGTGCCCGGGCCGATCAGGCCACGGACTAACCCGAAAAACAAGAAGAGTGGCGACGTCGCAAGCAATGTCCAGAACAGGGCCAGACGGGCCCCGAACCAAGTCCCTGCCCCGCCAAATGCCTTCGCCACGATATGTGACAAAGCTGCCAGCCCATACATAAGTAATGGCAGGATAATCACCGTGCTAAAAAACGTGTATGTCATCATGCCTTCAAAGTTCACGTCAGATGGGAATGGGGAAACCTCAAAACCCTCGGACACCCGTCGCAGGCGCGGCCATTGTGCCACGAAAATCAGAAAGCAACTGACCATCAGATAGACAATTGCCCTGTCTTCCCGACGCCCTTGGGCCAGCAAGTCGCGCGCAACAGCACGCGGCCTGCGCCAAGTCCGGACGATATCGTTGGTAACAGGCATTAGCTGTGACGGTTCAACCAGTTCTCGAGACGATCACGCAGTTCTTCGGCCAAACCGTCATCGTCGATCTCTTCAAGTGCTTCGGCCAGAAACGAAAGTGTCAGCAGGTTACGCGCCACCTTTTCCGGAACGCCACGCGAGCGCAGATAGAACAAAGCTGTTTCATCGATTGCACCCGATGTGGACCCATGGGAACAGGCCACATCATCTGCGTAGATCTCAAGCTCTGGCTTCGCGAGGAACTGACTGTCATCATCCAGCAAGAGCGACTGGCTGATTTGGTAACCGTCTGTTTTCTGGGCACCTTCTTTGACAAGGATTTTGCCCTGAAACACACCGGTCGCACCGTTGCGCAGCACCTTTTTGAAAACCTGACGGCTTTCGCAATTCACTGCATCATGGGTGATAAAGATCGTATCATCGTGATGAAAATCTTTCCCATCGCCAACACAGGCACCAGCGACATGCGCCGTTGCATCATCGCCCACGATCTCAAGCACGCATTCATTCCGGGTCAGCACACCATTGAAGGTGAGCGTAAACGACTTAAAGGTCGCGTCCTTGGCGATGCGGGCAAAACAATGGGTCACTGCACGCCGCTCGTGGTCACGCCCCTGGGCGCGGACATGGTGGAACGTGGCACCTTCTGCCACCTCAACCTCAAGCTGCTTGGAGAAACGCGCCGCAGCCGGACCTGTTTCCAGCAACGTCACCTCTGCACCGGCCTCGATCTTGACCAGATTATGCAGGACAGCGTCTGAACCCTCGTCCTTGTGCAGATAGATCAGGTTGATTGGCTTTTCCGCTTTTTCGGTGACGCGGATCACAACACCATCAGTTGCCAAAGCCGTGTTCAGTGCTGCCAAAGGCCGTTCAACAGGGTTTTGGCCCCGCGCCTCAAGCACACCGTAAAGATCCTTGGCCCAATGGATATCGGTCGCCGCCGCATCATGGAGGCGTTCAATCGTAACGCCGCCCGCCGTCAGATCATCCGAGGCTGCCGCATCAAAAACACCGTCCACAAAGACGATGCGCACACGGTCAACATCAGCAAACAAAGGCCCTTCGTCGTTTTCAAAAAGCGCCGCTTGAGACGCATCGACATCTGTCAGCGACGTCGGGTCTGTATACTTCCAATACTCGTCCCGCTTCGTGGGCAAGCCCATTTGACGGACCCGCGCCAGCGCATCCGCACGTGCGGCGTTCATCCATGCAGCCGCGTCTGGGACAGATGCATTTGCCAGACGCGCCTCGGTCAGGTCCTGTTTCAGTTGCGCCAGTGCCATTAAGCCACCTCTGCCAGAATATCGGCGTAACCGTTGTTTTCGACCTCAAGAGCAAGCTCTGGGCCGCCGGACTTGACGATACGGCCATTGGCCATGATGTGCACGATATCCGGTTTGATATGGTCGAGCAGGCGCTGGTAGTGGGTGATCACAAGGAAGGACCGGCCTTCATTGCGCAGGGCATTCACACCCTCAGCAACCAGCTTCATCGCATCCACATCAAGACCCGAGTCGGTTTCATCCAGCACGCACATCTTTGGCTCAAGCATGGCCATTTGTAGGATTTCGTTGCGCTTCTTCTCACCACCCGAGAAGCCCATGTTCACC
>CAYLMZ010000052.1:0-15766 GCA_964385035.1 uncultured Loktanella sp. | reverse complement strand
GAACATCAAGTCGCGCAGGTGAAAGCAGGCGAGAAGCCGGACAACTTCCTCGACCCGTCTGACCTTTCCGATTTTGAACGCAGCCACTTGCGCAATGCTTTCGTCGTCGTCAAAACCCTGCAGTCCGCTGCTGGATCGGGCAAGGGAATGCTGGGGTAAACCATGTTTGTAGAACTGATTGCGACGATTTTTGCCGGGATTGCATGTGCAGGTATCGCCATGCTGCTCAATACGCTGACAGGCAAACGCCTGCCGCGCTGGATCACGCCGATTGCGGCCGGGGCCGGCATGATAGGGATGACGATCTCGAACGAATACACGTGGTATGGGCGCACGAGTGCGGGCCTGCCCGAAGGCATCGAAATTGCGATGACCGTCGAGGAACAAAGCTGGCTGCGCCCATGGACCCAAATCTGGCCCTACACCAAACGCTTTGTGGCCGTGGACACCGGAACCGCCCGCACCAATGAAAACGCCGAAGGTCAAATCCTCGCTGATCTGTTTTTCTTTGGCCGCTGGTCGCCGGTCAATCAGGCGCCGATGCTGTTTGACTGCGAGGGTGCGCGTTCCGCCCTGCTGATCGATGGGGCTGAATTTGATGCTGACGGCAATATCGCCAACGCCACATGGGGTGCGATGCCCCCCGATGACCCGATACTGAATACCATCTGCGAGACCTAATATGTTCACCCGCCTTTCCCTGCGCTTTCGCATCTTCCTCTTTTTCTGCCTGATGGCACTGGGGGGCGCGGCGCTGGCGGGCGGGGCGATGTATTTCGGATGGAGCCGTGGCGAAGGCCTTCCCACCGGTCCATTCATCACAGCCTTTGCCATGTTTGCCTTTCTCAACACCGGATTGGCCGTTGGCATTTGGCTGCTCTTTGACGAAAACGTCGCCAAACCCATCAACAAACTAGCCGCTGATCTGCGATTGCGGGCCCACTCGGGTGTCGACAAAGAACTGGATGAAGAGGCCGCGCGCTATCTGGGTGATCTGGCCCCTGCCGCCTCGGCCATGTCATCGCAGCTCAGCACGTCTGTTCTGTCGACCGCCTGTCAGGTCGCACAAGAAACCGCACGCCTTCAAGGCGAGGCGGAACGATTGACAGCCCTCTTGACCGAGATCCCAGTTGCTACAATTCTCGCCAATCCCGCCGATGAGATTGTGCTTTATGACGGACAAGCCGCGAGTGTGCTTTCAAGTATTGCGCCACCGCGGTTAAAGGCACCGCTGAGCGATTATTTCGCCCCCAAGGAACTGATTGCTGCGCAAAAGAAAATGGCAAAGCGGGGGAAAGAAGTGGCGTTCAAGCTGAAAGACCAAAGCGGCCAGCAAACATTCCCCGCAAGGATCAAATCACTGGAAGGCGGAGGCTACATGTTGGTGATTGATGTCGAGAACGCCGATGTCCCACTTGCCCCGCGACCTCTGGTCTTTGACTTTGATCTGCTCAATGCCAGTGCCGCAACAGACATCAAGGACACTCCGCTTTGCGAGCTTTGCTTTGTCGCCTTCGATACCGAGACCACAGGCCTTTCGGTCGAAAAAGACGACGTGATTCAACTTGGTGCAGTTCGCATCCTGAACGGCAAAATGGTCGAGGGCGAATTGATGGATGTCTATGTCGATCCGGGCCGCCCGATCCCGCCAGCCTCTACTGCCGTTCATCATATCTGCGACGCGGATGTCCAAGGTGCCGCAGACTTTGCCGCGGTGGGGTGCGCTTTTCATCACTTCGCCCGTGGTGCGGTCCTCGTTGCCCACAACGCACCATTTGACATCGGGCTTTTGCGCAAAGGCGAAAAGGCGATGAATGTGTCATGGGACCATCCTGTCCTTGATACTGTTCTGCTCTCTGCTGTTGTCTTCGGGACGAATGAATCCCATACGCTTGATGCCTTGTGCGAGCGTCTTTCGATCACCATCCCACAGGAGGCGCGGCACACGGCCTATGGCGACGCGCTGGCGACCGGACAAGCACTTGTGAAACTGATCCCTCTGCTTGAGGCACGTGGCTATCGCACCTTTGGTGAGGTCGTGGCACAAACCCAAAAGCACGGACGACTATTGCAAGATTTGAACGCCGCTTAGGCCGACTGCTCTGCCATTCGTTCGGCCCGTTGCCTGCGCATGACCGCCCGCTTTGTCGTGAGCGAAGCCGCGATTGTGCCTATCGCAACAATCGAAATAAGGATCGTGGAGAGTGCATTGATCTCTGGGCTGACTCCCAGTCGGATCGAACTGAAGACCTTAATCGGCAAGGTTGTCGCCGATGGCCCTGCGACGAATGACGCAATCACAAGATCATCCAAGGACAAGGTCAGCGCCAGCAACCAACCTGAAATCACCGCAGGGGCGATGATGGGCAGCGTGACGAGCCGGAAAGCCTCGAACGGTGTGGCACCCAGATCAAGAGCGGCTTCTTCAACCGAACGATCGAAGCTGACGAGGCGTGAGCTGACCACCACCGACACGTAGCACATCGAAAAGGTCGCATGCGCCAAGACGATTGTGACCAAACCCCGATCAAGGTTGATCGAGATAAACAGCAACAAGAGAGACAGGCCGGTGATCACCTCTGGCATCACAAGCGGCGCATACATCATCCCCGAAAACAACGTCCGGCCATAAAACCGCCCACCACGGACAAGCACATAGGCCCCCATGGTGCCCAGCACCGTTGCAATGATCGACGAGAAAAATCCGACCTTGAACGTGACCCATGCCGCGTCGAGAAACGCCTCGTTCTGCAAAAGCTCCCCATACCATTTGGTCGAGAAACCACCCCAAACGGTGACCAAACGGCTTTCATTGAAGCTGTAGACGATCACCACGATCATCGGGATGTAGAGAAACGCAAACCCGAAGGCGAGAGACGTCGCGTTGAACCATGACAGCCGCTTCATTGCTCGGCCTCGATCATGCGTTGCTCATTGCGCTGATAAAGGACGATTGGGATGATCAGGATCAGCAACAGGATAACGGCCACTGCACTGGCAACCGGCCAGTCACGGTTTGCAAAGAACTCTTCATAGAGGACTTTGCCGATCATCAGCGTTTCAGAGCCACCCAAGAGCGACGGAATAACGAATTCGCCCAGCGCCGGAATGAACACAAGGAAACAACCCGCGATAATCCCCGCTTTAGACAGCGGAACAGTGATGCGCCAAAAGGCTTCGGTCCGCGAACAACCCAAATCCTCGGCCGCCTCAAGCAGCGATCCGTCAAGTTTGATCAGCGTCGCATAAATCGGCAGGATCATGAACGGCAGGTAGGTGTAAACGATCCCGATGTAGACGGCGATGTTCGTGTTCAGAATGGTCAGGGGTTCGCTGATGAGGCCAATCCACATTAGGAACTGGTTCAGCATGCCTTCCTGGCTCAGAATACCGATCAGCGAATAGACGCGGATCAGAAAGCTGGTCCAGAACGGCAGGATCACTAGCAACATCAACGTCGGCTGCCACTCAGACGGCGCCCGCGACATCGCATAGGCCATCGGAAAACCGATCAGCAAACACATAAAGGTCGAGATCAACGCAATCTGCACCGAGGACAGATAGCTTTTCCAATAAAGATCATCAGTTGCCAGAAATTCGAAGTTTTCGAAATCAAGCTGGCTGAACATATCGCGAATGCCAGCCCAGCCTTCGGACAGCTCAAGTGTCGGTGTATATGGCGGGATTGCGAGGGCTGCGTCCGACAGCGAAATCTTCAGAACAATCAGGAAAGGCACCAGAAAAAGGCACCCCAACCAAAAGTAGGGCACTGCAATCAAAGAGACGCGCCTAATATTCATCGCGCTATTCCACCAACACGACACCGGCGGTGTCGGTCCACGACAGCCACACGGGGTCCTCCCACGTGAAAGGCAGGCTGTCTCGGCGGCGCTGGTTGGCAGCGGTCGCTTTGATGATTGTGCCGTCAGGCATCTCCACGTGGTAGGTGGACATATTCCCAAGGTAGGCAATGTCCAGAACCTTGCCCTGCACGGCGTTGTTGCGATCCGTCGGCTTTTCCGACGAGATCGCGATTTTTTCGGGGCGGATCACGAAATTCACACGGCCAGCAGGCACAGGGCTTGCAGGTGTGCCGATAATCTCTGGCTGGCCTTCGGCCCATGCGATCGAAACCGTATCGCCATGCACAGTCGCGTTGCCTTCGATGATGTTCACGTCACCAATAAAATCGGCAACATAGGCACTGCCAGGGGCCTCATAAATCTGGGTGGGTGTGTCGACCTGAATGAGTTTGCCGAAATTCATCACCGCCACACGAGACGCGACAGTCATCGCCTCTTCCTGATCGTGGGTCACAATGACAAAGGTCGTGCCGGTCTTTTCCTGAATATCCATCAACTCAAACTGTGTGTCCTGACGCAGCTTTTTATCGAGGGCCGAAAGCGGTTCATCGAGCAGCAAGAGTTTCGGGGCCTTGGCCAATGCGCGTGCAAGCGCCACGCGTTGACGTTGGCCGCCAGAGATCTGTTCAGGCTTGCGCTGGGCAAAGCGTTCGATCTGCGTCAGACGCAGCATTTCCTTGACGCGGGCATCGATTTGGTCGGCAGGCATCTTATCGCGCTTCAGGCCGAACGCGATATTGTCGTAAACGGTCAGGTGAGGAAACAGCGCATAAGACTGGAACATCATGTTCACAGAGCGCTTGTTGGGTGGAATGGGCGAGATATCCTGACCATCAAGCATAATGGTGCCGGAGGTCGGTGTCTCAAAACCGGCAAGCATCCGCATCATCGTCGTCTTGCCGCAGCCCGACGGACCAAGCAGCGCAAAGAACTCACGCTCGTAAATATCAATGCTCAGATCATCGACGGCGGTAAAATCACCAAAGCGCTTGGTGACATTCTGGAAACGGATCAGCGGTTTTGCGTCCGGGTCGTTCCAAGGCTCAAAGACGGAAGCGGGCATGGGGGCAAACTCTCCGGCATGCACAAGACAAAGGGAGTGCTCCGACCCTTGCGCGAAAGGCCGGAGCAGTCAGTCAGGCTTAGGTGCCTGACTTGATACGGGTCCACATCCGCGTGACGAAACGCTGCGAGCGCGCGTCATAAGGGGTGGTGGTGTAAAGCGTCTCAAGCGTCGCTTCATCAGGATAGATGGCTGTATCGCCAATCACATCTTCGATCAGGAACGGCTTGGACGCTTCATTGCCGTTGGCGTAGTAGACGTAGTTCGAAGCCGCGGCCATGTTCTCAGCGTCCAGAATGAAGTTGAGGAACGCATGCGCGCCTTCTGGGTTTGGCGCATCAACTGGAATCGCCATCTGGTCAAACCACATCAGCGACCCTTCGACGGCAGAGTTGTAGGCAACTTCTACACCGTTGTCGGCCTCATATGCGCGGTCGCGCGCCTGAAGAATGTCACCGGACCAGCCGAAGGCGACACAGATATCACCGTTTGCCAGCGCCGTGATGTACTCAGAGCTGTGGAACTTCTGCACGTAAGGCCGAATGGCCGTCAGGATCGGTTCTGCTTTGGCGAGGGTCTCTTCGTCTTTCGCGTCAGGGTCTTCACCGATGTATTGCAGGGCCGCCGGAATGACCTCTGACGGGGCATCAAGCAAATGCACACCACATTCCGCCAGCTTTTCCATATTCGCTGGATCGAAGATCAGCGAGAGTGAATTGATCGGTGCGTCCTCGCCAAGAATTTCCTGAACCTTGCCTACATTCACACCAATCCCTGTGGTGCCCCACATGTAATTGATCGAATAGTTCCCACCGGGGTCGTATGTCTCGGTCCGGGCTTGCACGACATCCCAAAGGTTACCGATGTTGCTCAGCTGAGACTTGTCGAGTTCTTGGAACGCACCGGCAGCAATCTGACGCTGCAGGAATGTGGCCGAAGGGACGACAACGTCATAGCCGGATCCACCAGCCAGCAGGCGTGTTTCCAGAACCTCATTGCTGTCGAATACGTCGTAGATCAACTCATAGCCGGTTTCTTCTTCGAATTGCGTCAGTAGGTCTTCGTCGATGTAGTCGGACCAGTTATAGACGCGGACCTCTTCGGCCCAACCTGCCGAAGCAGTGGCGAATGCAGCGGCCAGAATGGTCGTTGATTTCAGTTTGAGCATGTTTACCTCCGTTGGGCTTTTGCTGTTATTGGCGATTAGCTTTGATCAAAAAAAATGCCTTTGCAAACGGATTGTCATCTTCTCAATAGGTTTTGACTTGCCCAAAGGGCTATGGAATGCCTGAGCCGAGCAAGGGGGCAATGATGATCCAGTTGGCAACCAAGACACCTGAACATCAAACGATCTACCGTCGGGTCAAAGAGATGATCCTCTTTGGTGAGGTCGTTCCCGGACAGCCTGTCACCATCCATGGGCTGGCCGATCAGATCGGTGCAGGCGTCACGCCGGCGCGCGAAGCAATTCGCCGACTGACCGCAGAAGGCGCGCTCGCAACGCTTGAGAACCGCCGAATCGTGGTCCCGGACCTGACATGCGAAACACTTGATCAGATTGGTATGGTCAGGCTGACCGTCGAGCCGGAACTGGCGCGTCGTGCCGCAAAGGCTGCGAATCTTACGGCAATTCAAGATCTTGAAGCGATTGACGCCCAACTGAATGCAGCCATCAACGCCGGAGATGTGCGCAACTACCTTGAAGCGAACTACCGGTTTCACTTTGCACTATACCAGATGGCCGATGCGCCGCTTTTGTTCGGGATCGCCGAAGGGCTGTGGCTCCGTCTTGGCCCGTCGCTTCGCGTGGTTTGCGGGCGGTTCGGGACAGAGCAGTTGATTGACCACCACCGGGAAGCCACCACAGCAATGCGGCAAGGCGATGGGGAAGCGGTCGCAAACGCTATGGCAGAGGACATCCGTCAAGGCATTGCCTTCGTGCGCCCGACCCTGAAAGCCGAAAAGTGACCTGCCCAAGAAATGCGCATCCTTGCTGGAATTGACAGCAGGAAAATAATTTGATCAAATTTTTGAAATGGGGCAAATATCGAACTGTTATGACTTGCCACCGCGGCAGATCACTTGCCTTACCACCACAGCAACACCAAGCTGAAAACACCAAACGATCAATCGCCCGAAGGTGGGCGCACCCGAAAAGAGGCCAAAGATGAACGTGCTCGCCAATTATCCACCGACGGACGAACTTCAAGCGATTGATTCTGCGCATCATCTGCACCCGTTTAGCCATGCCAATGAACTCGCCGAACGCGGCCCACGCGTGATCACATCGGCCAAGGGCGTCTGGCTCAAGGACAGCGATGGTGAAGAAATCATCGATGGGATGGCAGGTCTTTGGTGCGTGAACATCGGCTATGGCCGCGATGAACTCGCCGAGGCTGCCGCGCGTCAAATGCGCGAACTGCCCTATTACAACACGTTCTTCAAAACGACGACTGTTCCAGCCCTTATGCTGGCGCGCAAACTGGCCGAACTCGCCCCTGACAACATCAACCATGTGTTCTTTGCCAGCGGCGGCTCTGATGCCAATGATACAAATATCCGGCTTGTGCGCACCTATTGGGCTGAAAAGGGCCAGCCAGAGCGTGACGTGATTATCTCGCGTTGGAATGCCTATCATGGGTCCACAATCGGGGGCACGTCGCTTGGCGGCATGAAAGGCATGCACGGCCAAGGCAGCCTGCCCATCCCGGGCATCGCATTTATCGACCAGCCGAACTGGTGGGCCGAAGGTGGGGACATGGACCCCGAAGAATTCGGCCTTGAACGGGCGCGCCAGCTTGAGGCCAAGATCAAAGAAATCGGCCCCGAGAAAGTGGGCGCTTTCATAGCAGAGCCAATCCAAGGCGCTGGTGGCGTGATCGTTCCCCCGGCCTCCTATTGGCCCGAGATCCAACGGATCGTCGACAAATACGACATTCTCCTGATCGCGGATGAGGTCATCTGCGGCTTTGGCCGGACAGGCAACTGGTTTGGATCACAAACCGTTGGGATCACCCCTGATATTATGACAATCGCCAAAGGCCTGAGCTCAGGCTACGCCCCTATCGGCGGGTCCATGGTGTCTGACGAAGTGGCCGAGGTCCTGCGCGAGACCGAGTTCAACCACGGCTACACCTATTCAGGTCACCCCGTTTCCTGTGCTGTGGCTCTCGAAAACCTGCGCATCCTCGAAGAAGAAGGCATCGTTGATAACGTGCGTGACGTCACGGCCCCCTACCTCAAGAAAAAGTGGGAGGCACTCGCCGATCATCCGCTTGTCGGCGAGGCCAAGATCGTTGGCATGATGGCTTCCGTCGCACTGACCCCTGACAAAGCGACCCGCGCTGCATTCGCTGCCGACGCGGGCACCGCCGGGTTCATCGTGCGGGACCGGTGTTTTGCAAACAACGTCATTATGCGGAGCGTCGGGGATCGCATGATTATCTCACCACCGCTTTCCATGACTTGCGACGAGATCGATATCCTGATCGCAAGGGCGACAAAGTCGCTCGATGAGGCATATGAAAGGCTCAAAGCTGACGGGCTGATGGTCGCCGCCAGCTAATGGACCTGCTGACCGCCAACGACACGCAAGGGGAATATCCCCGGTCTTTCTATGCGGCACAGGCCGAAAAGCTTGATCCATTTCCGACGGCGCGGGGGGACCTAAGCTGTGACGTCTGCGTTGTTGGTGGCGGCTACACGGGCTTGTCTACGGCGCTGCATCTGGCACAGCGCGGGTATGACGTGATTGTGCTTGAGGCCCAGCGCGTCGGCTTTGGTGCGTCTGGCCGCAATGGTGGTCAGGTCAGCATGGGACAAAGGGTCGAACAAACCACGCTTGAAGACATGGTCGATCAGACGCATGCGCGCGCCCTTTGGGACATCGGCGCGCAGGCAGTTGATCTGGTCAAATCGCTTTGTGACTTGCCAGAGGTCCGGACAGACTTCACCCCCGGCATCGTTGAGGCAGTGCACCGCCCCCGGGATCACAAACACAACCACGCCTATGTTGATCACATGCGCCGCGCATACGACTACCACGACGTGCGTGTGCTGGAACCAGACGAATGCCGCGAGACAGTCAATTCGCCCGCCTATCATGGTGGGGTTCTGGATATGGGGTCTGGCCACGTCAATCCGCTGGAACTTGTCCTTGGGCTTGCACGCCTATGCGCGTCCGCGGGTGTGCGCATCTTTGAGCAATCAAAGGTTGTTGATCTTGTGCATGGCGACCCGGCGACACTGCACACGGAAGCGGCGACAATAACCGCGCGCTATGTGGTGTTGGGCTGTAACGGCTATCTGGGCAAACTCAATGCGCGGGTTGCAGCCCGTGTCATGCCGATCAACAACTACATTGTCGCCACAGAGCCCATGTCCCCTGAGCAACAGGATGCATTGATCCGCAACAATTATGCCGTGGCCGACAGCAAGTTTGTCGTGAACTACTTTCGCTTTTCCGAAGACCATCGCCTGCTATTTGGTGGCACCGAAAGCTATGGCTACAAATTTCCGAAAGATATCGCCGGTGCTGTGCGCAAGCCCATGACCGAGATTTTCCCACAGCTTGCAGGAACAAAGATCGATTACGCATGGGGGGGCACTTTGTCGATCACGATGAACCGGCTTCCGCATTTTGAGCGCTTGGCGGGGAATGTCTTGTCGATGTCAGGTTACTCTGGCGCAGGGGTCGCACTTGGCACGCTGGCCGGACAGATCGGAGCGGAGGCAATCGCAGGGCAGGCCGAGCGCTTTGACGTCATGTCACAGATCCCGACACGCCCGTTCCCGGGCGGCGCGGCCTTGCGGTCACCGCTGATGGTATTGGGTATGGTGTGGTACGGCCTACGTGACAGGTTATAGCAGCGACAGCTTTCCGCCTATAGTTGTAGCGCATGCATTAAAGTCTGGATTTGATAATTCCGCAGACATAAGATGCACTTCAAAGCACATTTTTATTTGGTTTTGAATGATCCGGGCGACAATTGCCAAAGACCCGCCCCATTTTTACCTAACTGCAAGACTACCGTCGCAGTGTGTGCTTTGAGAGGTAAGTGTGTATGAAACAAGCAGCGCAATCTATGACGCCAAAAGAAGCGGCGATGGCATTTTTCGGCCAGGAAGATGCGGCTTTTGCTGAAACGGTAGCGACCCTGTCAAAAAGTGACCCGCGCCTGGCCAAGGTGTTTCACGCGACACGAAAGCGGTTTTTGGACGAACAAAGCTAGCACGCAGGCAAAAAACGCCCACACTGCGGGATCACACCTGCTTCAAACCGTCCAAAACCAGTGAAAACAGCTTGACCTTTGGGGTCTTGAGAGGTTGAACCACCCCCAGACTTTTTTGGGAAAATAGGTGGTTTCAATGGATGATCAGAACAGAAACCTGATCTTGGCGACCGTACTCAGCTTTGGTGTCATTTTGGCGTGGACAACACTGTTCCCGCCTGAAGATATCCCGCTCGACCCAACCACTGAGGTTGCCACCACCACCGAGGACCCGACCTTGCCTGCGGCTGACCCTGCCACGCCAGTGGCGACGACGCCGACCGAAGCGCCCGAACCTGCCCAAGAAGCACCGCGCATCGCCATTGAGACTGGTGAATTCACCGGCTCCATCTCGCTCTTGGGTGGCCGGATCGATGATCTAGCATTGACCCAATACCGCGAGACGATTGACGAAGACGCCGAAATCGTACGCCTTCTGAAACCCGTTGGGGAACCTGGCGCATATTTTGCAACTTTTGGCTGGACCGCGACCGAAGGCCTTGATGCCAGCGCCGTTCCCGGCCCGGATACACTTTGGGCCCTAGAAAGCGGCGAAACGCTGACACCCACAACGCCGGTGACACTGGTTTGGGACAATGGTGCAGGCCAGACGTTCCGCACCGAAATCTCCGTCGATGACAGCTTTATGTTCAGCTTTTCTCAAAGCGTCGAGAATGCGAGCGGGAGTGCCATTGCAGCCCGTCCTTATGGCCTGCTGCGCCGCCATGGAGAGCCGGATGATCTGAAAAACTTCTTCATCCTGCACGAAGGCCTCGTGCGCATGACCGATGGCGAGTTGGAAGAGGCAAGTTACGACGACATCACAGAGTATGCCGTTGATCCGCGCGAGCGCACACAGGCAGAGCGCCTGGATGTGACCGCTTCTGGCTGGATCGGCTACACGGATCACTACTGGATGACCACACTCATCCCTGCGCAAGACACGCCATTCCGGTCGACGTCCAAGTATTTTGACAGCCGTGACCTGTTTCAGGCTGAAGCAGTCATGCCGATCGAAACTGTTGCAGCCGGCGAAACTGCGACGGTCACGACCCGTCTGTTTGCTGGTGCTAAGGAATGGGAAGCTATCCGCAGCTACGAGAACGAAGGCGAAGTCTACGGCTTTCTCGACAGCATCGACTGGGGTTGGTTCTTCTTCCTGACCAAGCCGATCTTTGCACTGTTGCACTATCTCAACATCTTTATCGGCAACATGGGCTGGTCAATCATCGCCCTGACCGTGATCCTCAAGATCATCGTGCTGCCGCTGGCTTACAAGTCTTACGTCTCGATGGCCAAGATGAAGGAACTCCAGCCTGAAATGGAAGCCCTGAAAGAGCGGGTCGGCGATGACAAACAAGCGCTCCAGCAAGGGATGATGAAGCTCTATCAGGAAAACAAGGTGAACCCCGCCGCAGGGTGTTTGCCGATCCTGTTGCAGATTCCGATCTTCTTCTCGCTCTACAAGGTGATCTTCGTTACGATCGAACTGCGCCATGCACCATGGTTTGGTTGGATCGAAGACCTGAGCGCGCCTGATCCATCCTCTTTCATCAACCTCTTTGGCTTGCTGCCATTCGAAGGGCCGCCTGCCGGTTCGATCCTTGCCCTGTTGTTCATTGGTATCCTGCCGATCCTCTTGGGTGTGTCGATGTGGCTGCAACAAAAGCTGAACCCGGCCCCAACCGACCCGACGCAGAAAATGATCTTTGCGTGGATGCCTTGGGTCTTCATGTTCATGCTGGGGTCTTTTGCGTCCGGTCTGGTTATCTACTGGATCGCCAACAACGTGATCACCTTCATCCAGCAATACGCAATTATGCGCAGCCACGGGTCGAAGCCTGACATCTTTGGCAACATCATGGGCGATCGGCTCAAGAAAAAGTCAGCCGACAGCGACGAGGGCAAGTAGGATGGGCCATGTCGCCGCGTTGTGGCGGCATCCCATCAAAAGTCACGGGCGCGAGGCCTTGTCTGAGGTCACGCTGTCCCAAGGGCAGACAATGCCTTGGGACAGACATTGGGCGGTGATGCATGAAGATGCCAAGCTTGATCGCGACAATCCTGCGTGGGGCGTTTGCCGGAACTTCATGATCGGCGCATCGACGCCGGGGCTTGCCGGTATCTGGGCTGAACTGGACGAGGCGACGCGTACCGTTACCCTTACGCATGCCGACTTGGGCTCACATGTCTTTCAACCGGATAATCCTGCCGATTGGGCGGGATTTCTGAATTGGGTCTTACCGCTTTGTCCCCCTGACAAACGACAGCCGAGCGGGATCATTTCTGTTCCCGGGCGCGGCATGACAGACTCGCGTGAGCCAACGGTCTCGATCATGAACACTGCCTCGCATGCCGCAGTCGCCGAAAGGCTTGATGCGCCACTGCAGATGGAACGGTGGCGCGGAAATATCTGGCTGGACGATCTGCCTGCGTGGGAAGAGTTCGCATGGGTCGGTAAAGTGCTGCGCATCGGTGACGCAGAGCTTTCGGTGATCGAACCCATCGAGCGCTGCATGCATACCAGTGCCAACCCGCATACCGGTCACCGCGATGCCGACACTTTGGGTGCATTGCGCAATGGGTGGGGTCATCAGGACTTTGGCGTCTATGCGGTCGTGACCAAGACCGGTAAGATCGCCCTGAACGATAGACTAGAGGTGCTCTGAGATGGAGTTACGCTTTCCCGAAGTGGAAACACCAGACAACGCCAGCATGGAAAAAGGGCGGCTGCTCTTTGCAGGCGAGACCGAATTCCTCAAAGGTGTGGTGGCAATGAACGGACTGCCGCCCGCGGACCGCATGGAAGTCTGCTTTGCAGGGCGCTCAAACGTTGGCAAGTCGTCTTTGATCAACGCACTGACGGGGCGCAAAGGACTGGCACGCGCATCCAACACGCCGGGCCGCACGCAAGAGATCAACTATTTCACTGCGGGCGAAATCTATGTGGTGGACCTGCCCGGCTATGGCTTTGCCAACGCGCCCGTGGCAGTGGTCGAGAAATGGCAGCGCCTTCTCAAGCAATATCTGCAAGGGCGGCAGACGCTCCGCCGTGTCTTTGTGTTGATCGACGCACGCCATGGCGCGAAAGCCGTGGATGAAGAGATCATGTCGCTGCTTGATAGTGCGGCCGTGACATTTCAGGTCGTCATGACAAAGACCGACAAGATCAAGGGCGGCGCGTTGCAAGCGTCACTCGACAAGACGCGTGCGGCTTTGGCCAAACACCCTGCCGCATACCCTGAGATAATCCTCACCTCTTCGGAAAAAGGTGATGGCATCCCCACGCTGCGCGCTGTGATCGCAGGCATCCAATGAAGACAAGGGACGACGATATGAACCGTGATTGGATCGCGACTGCCAAGACGCTCAGCCAGGCGCTCCCCTATATGCAGCGCTATGCCGGTGCGACCGTTGTCATCAAGTTGGGCGGGCATGCCATGGGGAGTGATGAAGCGATGCACAGCTTCGCCCGCGATGTCGTCCTGATGCGGCAGGTGGGTTTGAACCCGGTCGTCGTGCACGGTGGCGGCCCCATGATCAATGAGATGCTCGCCAAGCTCGACATCAAATCAGAGTTCGTGAATGGCAAACGGGTCACCGATCAAGCCACGATGGATGTGGTTGAAATGGTGCTGTCTGGTCAGGTGAATAATCGGCTGGTGCAAGCCATCAGCGACGAGGGCGGCAAAGCTGTTGGTCTATCGGGCAAGGATGCTCATCTGATTGTGTGTGAACAAACGGACCCGCAGTTGGGCTTTGTCGGCACTCCAGCAGCGGTTGATCCGACGATCCTGCGGGATTTGCACGCCGCCCATGCCATTCCGGTGATTGCCCCGCTGGGCATGGGGCGCAATGGTGAGACATACAACATCAACGGTGATACAGCCGCTGGCGCAATCGCAGGTGCATTGCAGGCCGATCGCTTGCTGCTGTTGACGGATGTCGCCGGGGTAAAGGACAAGACGGGCAACGTTCTGACCGAGATCGATCCCGCCATTATCCCTGACCTGATTGCTGATGGCACCATCGGCGGGGGCATGATCCCCAAGACCGAGACCGCGCTTGCAGCCATGAACGACGGTGTTCGCGCTGTTGTCATTCTGGATGGTCGGGCACCCAACGCCTGTCTGCTCGAACTTTTCACCGATCACGGTGCCGGCTCTCTGATCCGCCGGCCACGCTGAAGCATCGCGATGGATACGCTCTCTGTGCTCCTAACAGAACATGGGCTGCGCGAGATGGGCGACTGTGCGGATGGCAGCGACACGATCACGCTTCTTGGCCCGGATGAACCACGATTTTGGCCGATCTTCACCCAAAGTAGCGAATATCAGGACGGCGTCCCCGATCCGATGGATCGGTGGTCAAAGCGGGTGATCTCCGCGATTGCAAAGCGCGTGGGTGCGGCACCTGTGTTTCCCTTTGGTGGTCCACCTTACGCACCATTTTATACTTGGGCTGCAAACACAGGCCGCTTTTGGCCATCGCCAATCGGATTTCTTGTGCATGACGAGACGGGCCTATTTGCATCATTTCGTGGGGCCCTGCGCTGGGACAGGGACGCCCGGACCAGTGCCGCGCAAAAGCCTTGCGACACTTGCGCCGCGCCTTGCAAATCCGCCTGCCCTGTAGGTGCGTTTGATGATGGCTATGATGTGGCTGCCTGCAAGGCGCATGTGACGTCACCAGCGGGTGGTGATTGCCGCACGGGCGGCTGCCTTGCCCGCCGTGCCTGCCCTGTCGGGCAAGGCCTGCGCCTGCCCGCCCAATCCGCATTCCATATGGAGGCATTCCTATGAGGCTTATCCTGATCCGTCATGCCAAATCCAGTTGGGGTGATCCTTATGCAGACGATCATGACCGGGTGCTGAACAAACGCGGGCAAGCTTCAGCGGCGGCCATCGGCACATGGTTGGCAGAGCACCGCTACCTGCCGGAAGTCATTCTTTGCTCGGACGCGGCGCGCACGACAGAGACGGCAGAACGGATCATGCTCAAGTTGCCTGAATCGCCCCAGATCAGATTTTCGCGTGATCTTTATCTTGCTGAACCAGAAACCATGCTGGCGATGGCTGCGAAAGAAACGGCGGGCGTTGTCGCGATGATCGGCCATAACCCCGGTATCGGCCTCTTGGCGAATGCACTGGTAACAACCCCGCCAGCACATACACGCTTTGTCGATTATCCAACCTGCGCCACAACAATCATCGACTTCGCCAATGAGCTATCGGGCAAAGGCCATTGTGTAGACTTTACAGTGCCCCGCGACCTGATCGGCGTCACTGGATAGGCCAAAAGCAAAAGCCCCGGTCAATGCCGGGGCTTTCGTCTTCGTTTTCTTGAACCTTAGTGACCAAGGATCTGGCTGAGGAACAGCTGCGTCCGGTCGGACTTTGGATTGTTAAAGAACTCTTCTGGTTCGTTCTGCTCAACAATCTGACCTTGGTCCATAAAGATCACGCGGTTCGCCACCTGACGGGCAAAGCCCATCTCGTGAGTCACGCAAAGCATGGTCATGCCTTCTTCGGCAAGCTCGATCATAGTGTCGAGAACTTCCTTAATCATCT
>CAYLMZ010000051.1:8154-16302 GCA_964385035.1 uncultured Loktanella sp. | reverse complement strand
CCGCATTCGCGCCAAGCTGGAGCATGGTTTGGATGTGGTCCTTGCCGATGAGGGCAAGGCGTTGATCGAGGTTGCCAGTGACGCCAACTAAGGTCCGGGCGCCTGCCAAGGTTAACCTGACATTGCATGTGACGGGCCAACGGGCGGATGGGTATCATCTGCTCGATAGTTTGGTGGTGTTTGCCGATGTCGCTGATGAGATTTCGGTGCGTCCGGCGGATGATCTGACGTTGACCGTTTCTGGTCCCTTCGCCGAAGGGGTCCCTATCGATGATAGCAATCTGATCTTGCGTGCGGCAAAGGCATTGCGATCTGCCCGTGGTGTGACGGCGGGCGCTGCCTTACATCTTGCAAAGACGTTGCCGCACGCCGCTGGCATCGGCAGTGGATCCTCGGATGCGGCGGCCACTTTGCGCCTTTTGGCGGATTTCTGGGATGTGCCGGAACTTGGCGTGGATGATCCCGCCGTCTTGGCTTTGGGTGCCGATGTCCCTGTTTGCCTTGCAGGACCTGCCCCGTATCGCATGGCCGGGATTGGCGAGGAGCTGTCTCCTTGGCCTGCCTTGCCAACGGCTGCGCTCGTACTCGTCAGGCCAGATGTCGCCGTCCCGACCGGTCCTGTCTTTGCGGGTCTGGCGACAAAGAATGGTGCACCAATGGATGTGGCACCAGACTTGGATTTTGCAAGCTTTGCGCATTGGCTGTCAACGCAACGCAATGATTTGCAGCCGCCTGCGATTGATCTGGTGCCAGAGATTGGTGCGGTGATTGCGGCGCTTGAGAGCCAGGATGGCGTTGCATTCGCCGGGATGTCGGGGTCGGGGGCCACGTGTTTTGGGTTGGTGTCCGATATCGCGGATGCGACTGCGGTGGCCGATGCGCTTCGCAAATCCTATCCGAATTACTGGATTGCTGCGGGCGCGCTGCTTTAGTCGTCCTGTGGCGCTGCGTCCATCCGTTTCCACAGAAGACTCAGGAGTGTTTCACCCGCGAGCGGGTTCACGCAATCTGAGATCAGGACGGGTGCACCGAACGGAACCGGCTGCGGAAGCGGCAATGTCTCAGCCGCCTGACGCTCTACCCGTGGGATCGCGGTGAAATCTGTCGCATCCGTCATTGGGTGAGGATAGCAAATAGGGGACTTTGCGGCAAATCACGCCTGAGCGCGCAGGAAAGTGACCCATGTATCCCCGTAGCGCCGCTGATCCAGCGTGGTGAAACCTTGGGGTGCGATTTGTGCCGCGCTTTCTTCCCAGACGATCAGGGCCTCTGGCGCGACCCATCCTTTGGCCTGTGCGGCGGCGAGCGCCTTTACCCCTAACCCTTTGCCATAGGGCGGGTCGAGGAAGATCAGTTCGCAAGGCGTGCCTTCGGGCAGGCGGGTGATGTCGGTCGCAAGGACGGTGGTGTCCTCTGCCCGTCGCAGCTTGGCGACATTCGCCCGGATCAGTTTTTGAGCGACACGTCCGCTGTCGACGAAAGTGACATGGGTGGCACCGCGCGACAGCGCCTCAAGCCCCAACGCTCCGGTGCCTGCGAAAAGGTCGAGGACCCGTGCACCCCTGATCGGGTCACCGAAACGCCCGCCTAGCAAAACGTTGAACAGGCTTTCGCGGACGCGGTCCGTGGTCGGGCGCAGATGCGCGCCTGCGTCTCCTTTGCCGACCGAAGCAAGTGCCGTTCCGCGATGGATGCCGCCGATGATCCTCACGCGCGCAGCAGTGCCTTCATGTCGGTATCGGGATCGGTCAGAGCGGCAGGGTCAGGGGACTTGCCCGCCTCAATCAGCCGTTTGCCGATCATATAGTTGCGGGCGTCATTCATCGCGTCTACGGCGATCAACCGCTCGCCGTTGTAGTACCAATGCGAGGCCGCACCATCATCGCCCTTACGCACGTAGACATTTGTGTAGCCAAGGTTGAGGCCCGCGATTTGCAGTTTGCAGTCGTATTGGTCAGACCAAAACCACGGTTTCGGGGTATAGGGTTTGTCGCCGCCTGCGATGTTCACCGCCACGGCTTCGGCCTGATCAATGGCGTTGCCGACGCTTTCGAGGCGGATGGTCTGCCCTTCGAAATTGCAGGTCGCGCAATCGCCCGCTGCCCAGATATGCGGATTGGAGGTCTGGCCCATGGCGTTGGTGACGATCCCGTTCTCGGTGTGAACGCCAGCCATTTCTGCCAAGGCGGTCGCGGGCAGGATGCCGACGCCGACGACCGCAAAGTCAATGTCGAGGACTGTTCCATCGGTGAGTTCCGCCCCGGTCACGTGGTCCTCGCCAGTCAAACGTGTCAGTCCGACACCTTCGCGAATATCGACCCCGTGGCTTTGGTGCAGTGCGCGGAAATAGTCAGAGGTTTGCGGTGCCGCAACCCGCTGCAAGATGCGGTCGGCCATTTCAACGAGGGTGACTTTCATCCCCCGTTTTGAGGCCACCGCCGCCGCCTCAAGCCCGATGTAGCCGCCTCCGATGACCAAGAGGTGCTTGCCTGCGGTGAAAGCAGGGGCCATCGCATCCGCGTCCGCCAGATCACGCACTGTGAAGACCCCGTTGAGGGCGCCCCCAATCTCGCTAGGCAGTTTGCGCGGCGTGGACCCTGTGGTCAGAACCAAATCATCATAGTGCAGAACGTCGCCGCCGCTGACCACGATCGCTTTCTCGCCCGGGCTGATCTCATGGACCATCGTGTTCAGCCGCAATGTGATGTCATTGTCAGCATAGAAAGCCTCGGGCCGGAGGTAGAGCCGCTCTTCTGCCATCTCGCCCAAAAGGTAGGCTTTGGACAGCGGGGGGCGTTGATAGGGTGGCACCGGCTCTGCCCCGATCAACGTGATCTCGCCAGCAAAACCTTCGCTGCGCAGCTTGGCCACACAAGATGCACCTGCCTGACCGGCGCCCACGACAACAACATGAGACATCAAAAAACCCTCTTCCTTCTGGCAGCGCCTTTGTCGCACCCTACATCCGTGGTGACGCCGGATACAATTACCAACAGGAGCAACAGATATGACAATCGCGACAGGGGATACATTGCCGAATGCGACACTTCTGACCATGGGCGACGACGGACCCGTTTCAGTTGAGATTGCAGATAAGCTCAAAGGCCGCAAAGTGGCGATCTTTGGTCTGCCGGGGGCCTATACCGGCACCTGCACAACCGCGCATGTTCCCAGCTTTATCGCCTCTATGGACGGTTTGAAGGCCAAGGGCGTCGATGAAGTCATCTGCATCTCGGTCAACGATCCCTTCGTGATGAAAGCCTGGGGGGATGAGACGGGTGCAATTGCGGCTGGCATCACAATGCTGGGCGATGCGGAAAGCGAATTTACCAAAGCGATCGGGATGAACTTTAGCGCGGGCCCCGTGGGCTTTGTGGATCGGTCCAAGCGGTACGCGATGCTGGCCGAGGATGGGGTCGTGACGATCCTGAACCCAGAGGCCAGCCCTGGTGAGTGCGAGATTTCAGCGGGTCAGACTTTGTTGGATCAAATGGCTTAAGGCTGAGCGGTCATTTGGGTGTGACCGCTTTGACGCGACAGTGCAGGATGCTACGCTGTTGAAAGCAGATGGCAGCCTGCGACTTTGTTGCACTATGCTACCTCCTCGAAGGCTCCATCGATTTGCAAAGATAGGATGACATCATGGACGGCACGCTTGGTTTGATCTGGTTACTGACGAACTTGACAGACCTGACGTTGAATCATTGCCCCACCCGTTGCCTGCGTACCGAAATTATAACGCCACAGGTCATTTATCAGGTGGGCGAACTGCAATCCGACGAATTTCAGAGCGCAAATGAGTTCTACCTTGGCTACGACAGCCATCGCCGACGCGGTCCTTCTCGCCCCACGTACGGCCTATCGGTCACATCCGATGGGGCAGCCTGGTTCGGGGTTGGCGGGAAATGGAGCAGTAAGTACGTCTACGATTCTCCGTTGTTCGTCGAGACCTCGCTGATGCCGGGTTTCTATCGGCAAGGTGACGGCGCTGATCTTGATGGGATCCTGCAGTTTCGGGCGGCACTTGGTATTGGCTATACGTTTGACAACGGCAGTAACCTGACAATCGTCTACGACAGCATGTCGAATGCGGACTTTTTCGATAACAGCCCGAGTCGCGAAACACTTTCGATCCGTTGGACGACCAACTGGGAGGGGCCAAGCCTGCGTTCTAGACTGGGTTGGTAAGAGGAGCACCTGAGATAGGTGACCTGGTCTTGGGACCCTACTGACGGAAAGACAGCCGTGACAGCTTTTGGTCTACTCCGGCCCTTACCCTTCGACCCGCATCACCGTCTGGGTCGGGAACGGAATATCCACGCCTTTGGCGTCCAGCGCCTCTTTCACTTTGCGCTTCATATCCGCCTGAAACGCGAAGTAGTCACCGCTGTCGCACCAGACCCGCACGAGGAAATCCACGGAAAAGTCGCCCAGGTTGTTCACCTGAATGAACGGCGCGGGGTCGGTTTTGGCCCGAGGGTCGGCCATGATGGTTTCGCGAATGGTCTCTTCGGCAAGTTTCAAGTCAACTCCGTAGCCCACGCCAAAGGTCCACTCAGCCCGACGGGTCTTGTAGATTGAGTAGTTGGTGATCGTGTTCCCCCAGACTTGTGCGTTGGGAATAATGATCTGGACGTTGCTGACTTCAGCCAGTTCTGTGTAGTTGAGTGTGATGTCTTTGACTGTGCCCATTTCGCCGTTCACTTCAACAAAATCCCCGATCTTGATGGGGCGGAAGAAAACAATCATCACGCCTGCGGCGACGTTGGATAAGGTGCCTTGCAGGGCCAGACCGATCGCCAGACCAGCCGCACCGATCACAGCCACAACAGAAGTCGTCTGAACCCCGAAAGTGTTCAGGACGAACAGGAACGCAAAACCCACGACGACATAGCGGGCGATATTGCCAAGGAAATTAAACAGGGTCACATCCAGATGTGCATGCTTCCCCCCCAAAGCGACGATCCGCCGCCGCGTCCAGCCACCAATCATGAAGCCTATGATCAGGATCAGGATCGCGCCCAAGACGTTGCCAAAGGCAGAGGCAAGGAATTCCAGGGTCAGTAGGTCGCCCAAGGTCTTGCCGCCCCAGATTTCGGTTGTCATCAAGGTGTCCAATTGCGCCTCCACTATGCTGCTATTCACATACTCGCGCGGCCTTAGGCCATGAGAATGCGATGCGGTCAAGCTCTCTGGCATCGCTTGGGTATTGAGGGTAAAAACCCACTTCGCGCCGACCACATGCCTCAATTCAGACAAAGTGATTTGCGACCGACGGCCCCAAGATTATTGAAAGAGCCTGATATGACCGCCGAAGATCCAGACCCCGCACCACAGCGCGAAAAGAAGGAACGATCCCTGTTTTTGCCAAAGCTGGTCTTTGTACTTGGCGTGATCCTGGTGGTCGGCACGGGCTTGCTGACATTTGGCTCTTGGGCGGCAGGCCAGATGAGTAGCGGGTCTGACGATGGCACCGAAAGCGCCGGAAGTGGTTTCGCTGAACAACTGACCGGACTGTTGGCTGGTCCAGATGTTCCAGATGAAGATCAGATCCTGATTGATCAGCGCGCATTGCCAGCCCGGCCTGATGGTTGGCGGCTTGTCGATGCCAATGGTGGTGCGCCTGCCTATGCCTTGGCGCGCGAAGTCTATGATGCGATGCACGCTCCTGACGGGCCGGTTGTTGTCTTTGATCTGGTCGATCTGGCAGAAGCCATGTCCGAGGAAGAAAGACCAAGCGACGACCCGCAACTCACCCTTGCCGCAAGTGAGAACGCGCAAGGGCGGGTTTATGTGACAGGAGATACTGTCGCGATGGTGATCATTCGGCGGCTACCACCCACGGCAGATCCAGCGGTGAGTTGGCTTCAGGCGGAAAATGCGGGCGCGCCAGTTCCTGTTGAAATTGACGGTCGCGCGTTCCTCGAAAGCCCTGCTACGGCAGGACGAGACGATATTCACGCACTGCGCCACGAGATATCAGACCGGGTTGTCGTTGAAATTGGTGGCCGTATTGACCGCGCGATGCTTGCGCAATTGGCCCGTAGGATCGACTTTGCGGCGATCTCTGGTGACACCTAAGCGATAGATCTAGCTTCCTTCGGCAAGTGCATCCATTTTTGCGGCAAGCTTGGCGTCCAGTTCGCTGAGCCCACCAACGTCATGTGTCGTCAAGGTGACCTCCACCGTTTTGTAGACGTTCGACCATTCAGGATGGTGGTTCAGTTTTTCGGCCCAAAGTGCGGCGCGCGACATGAAACCGAAAGCCTCGACAAAATTGGCAAATGTATAGGTCTTGTGGATCGCATCGCGTCCCTCGACCGTTGTCCACCCTGCGCTGAGTAGTGCGGCGTGATCTGTCTCTGTCATCTTGTCCGTCATTCCTGTTCCTCCACTTGGGCTTTGCGGAATGGGCCGTAGCTGGTCAGTACTTCGATTTCGTGATCCACCGCATCCCGTTCTGCTTGCAGATAGCGCGCGACGGCGTCTTTGAAACCCGCGTCCCCGAACCAATGTAGCGAATGGGTCGGGACCGGCAGATAGCCGCGTGCCAGTTTATGTTCGCCCTGTGCCCCTGCTTCGACTTTCTTCATGCCGTGTGCGATGGCGTAGTCGATCGCACGGTAGTAGCAGAGTTCAAAATGCAGGCAGGGGTGGTGTTCGGTGCAACCCCAGTAGCGCCCGTAGAGCGTTTCGCGCCCGATAAAGTTCAGTGCCCCCGCCACGGCGCGCCCATCGCGCATCGCAAGGACCAGCAACATATCGTCCCGCATCGTCTGATGAGCGAAGTGAAAAAAGTTACGGGTCAGATAGGGTTGTCCCCATTTGCGCGCGCCCGTGTCCTGATAAAAGACCCAGAAGGCATCCCAATGCTCTTCTTGAATGTCGTCACCGGTCAGCGCGATGATCTCTCCCCCGAAGTCATTGGCCTGTTTGCGTTCCTTGCGCAGGGTCTTGCGCTTGCGGCTGGAAAGCGCGGCGAGGAAGCCGTCGAAGTCTGCGTAGTCGTCGTTCACCCAGTGATACTGTTGGCCGATCCGGTGCAGCAGGCCCATCTCGGTCCCGGCTAGGGCCTCGGCCTCTGTGCAGAAGGTCGCGTGGACGGATGACAGCTCGTTGTCTGCTGCGATTTGGACTGCGCCTTGGATGAGGGCGGACATGCCCGTCACCTCATGCCCCGGTCGTGTCAGGAAGCGGCGGCCCGTGGCAGGTGTGAAAGGTGCTGCGATTTGCAGTTTGGGGTAGTACCGCCCGCCTGCGTTTTCGTAGGCATGGGCCCAGTTGTGGTCAAAGATGTATTCGCCCTGACTGTGCCCCTTGGCGTAAAGCGGGGCCACGGCGATCATCTGCCCGTCTTGCGAGGCGCTAAGGTAGCGCGGTTGCCATCCTGTGCCCGGACCAACCGATCCACTGTCTTCCAGCGCTTTGAGGAACCGGTGCGTGGTGAACGGGTCAATGGGCCGCCCGTCCGTGGCTTCGGGGCAGGCACATGCGTCCCAATCAGCCGGATCAATGGCGTTGATCGCAGGATGGGCGGTGATTTCGATGGGTGCGTCGCTCATGGGGTGCAACTTGGGGGCGCGGCCCCTTTGGTCAAGCAAGATACCCTTCGAATGTCACATTATCCACGATGCGGCGCGCCTCGGCCTCTGCCTTGGCCGAGCGGATTGTCCAGGTGAGGATATGCGCACCTTTTGCCTTGAGCTCGGCGACGCGCGGGCGGTCCAGATCAGTGGACTCGTGACTGATAAAGCAGGCTCCGACGCGGTCGTAATCGGGAATGCCGCGCAGTCTGTCGCGCGTGTCGGCTGGCACCTCGGGCCACCACATCGCCTCGTAACTTGAGGTCGTGATGCCGCGTGGGATATCCGGCGCGATCTCGGCAAAGACCGCGACGCTATGCGGGTTGAAGGACATGAGCGCCACATCGCCCGTGTACCCTTCCAAGGCTGCAACCGTCGCCCGTTCGAGCGTTCCGACGTTAGGGCCCATCTCCCCGTCCTGATCCTTGATCTCGATCAGCAGGGGCACCTTGCCAGCGACCTCGGCTAAGACAGTCTCAAGCGCTGGAATCGTCCCGCCGTCATCCTTGAGGGGGATTTGCTCAAGCTCTGACCGGGTGCGAACGTTCACGCGTCCGGTTTCGGC
>CAYLMZ010000051.1:0-8054 GCA_964385035.1 uncultured Loktanella sp. | reverse complement strand
TCGGCGGTCGAATTCACAAAACCCACCAGTTTCACAACCCGCACCAGACGGTCGATATCGCCATCGCATGCGGCTTTGAGTTGGGCCAGTAGGCTAATCGCGCAGGCCTTGGCCGCGGTTGCGCCAGCTTCGGCCTCCATATCATCGCCCAGCTTGCCTTTGATCATGCCGTCCGCATTGGCCGCAATCTGACCCGACACATAGACCAGATCACCGGCAATCACATAAGGGACATAGTTCGCCGCAGGCGCGGGTGCGTCGGGCAGGGTGACACCGAGTTCGGCAAGTTTGGCTTCGATATCGCTCATGATCATTCCTCCGGTTCGTTGGAGCGACGCTAGCCCTGAGATCGCACCGACGCAATTGGCTATTCCGGCCCTGACGGTGTGGAACTGCGTTAAATTGAATACAGCTGACGGTGGATTGAAGGCCGCGACCATTTGGAGTCATTGAATAGCCTTAGTCTTGGGGTAACACCACGCACATGACTATGCGTATCCGACTCCTTTCCACCGCCGCTTTGCTGGCAGCCCCGTCTATGATCAGCGCAGGCCCATTTGATGGGACCTACAAACAGACGGCGAATGCTGAATGCGCCCTTGTTGGGGTCGATGGTGGGGCGTTGCGCATCGAGAATGACATCTTTTACGGGGTCGAGGTCGAATGCCGGATGACCAACCCGGTCGAGATCGAGGATATGTCTGCCACCGTCTTTACGATGGCATGCATCGGTGAAGGTTCGACATGGGAAGAGCGCGCGATCTTGATGACTGATGCCCAAGACCCCGGCCTCTATATGATCTGGGACGGCTATGCGTTCCGGTATGAGCGCTGCGAAGAAGGCGAGTTCTAGTTTCCTAACCCGCCCAAAATATTTTCGAGCACATTCAGCACCTGCTGATCCTGCACGACCCCGCCTTCGCTTTGCAGCAAATCTGTTTCCAGGGGGCGTTGCGGGATCATCATTGGCAATGGCGTTGGGGTCTGGCCTGCCAACACCCGCTCCATTGTCTCGCGCCAGATGGTGGCGGGTAGTCCCCCGCCTGTGACCCCTGTCAAACGTCGGTTGTCGTCATAGCCCATCCAGACGCCAGTGACATAATCTCCCGTAAAGCCGATGAACCACGCATCGCGGGACCCTTGGGTCGTGCCCGTTTTGCCTGCGATGTCCCATCCGTTGATTCGGGCGCGTTGGCCTGTGCCCTCTTCAATCGTTTTGGTCATCATCCATGTTAGCTGACGTGCGGCGTCTTCGCGGATCACCCGTTCACCGATGCCGACACTACTGGAATCCATAAGTGACGTATCATCCCCCATGAACCGCAGATCGGTGAGACCGTAGGGCACGACCCGGGACCCACCATTCAGGATGCCTGCGAAGGCCCCCGTCATTTCAAGAAGCGTGCTTTCTGTCACGCCAAGCGCCAGCGCTGGACCTGCTGCGAATTCGCGGTCGATACCAAAGCCGGAAGCAACGGCACTGACCAGACCCCGGCCAACCTCTTCGGAGACAAGGATCGCGGGGATGTTGCGGCTGGTTGCCAGCGCATCCACCATGGAAATTGGGCCGACGAATTCGTTGTCATAGTTTTCCGGGCACCATTCGGGGCTTCCGCGCCGTGTCCAACATGTGCGCCGGTCATCAATCATCGCGTAAGGCGACATGCCCAGATCGAGGGCTGCGGCATAGATAAAGGGCTTAAAGGCAGATCCGGTCTGGCGCAGCGCTTGGGTCGCGCGATTGAAAGCGCCGGTGGCCGAGATGTTGCGCCCGCCAACCATTGCGCGGACGGCACCGTCAGCAGACATTACAACGATGGCGGCTTGCGCCTCTGACCCTTCTCGGACGTCGCGTTCAAAGACCGTGATCAGAGCCTCTTCTGCCGCCGCCTGAATGCGCGGGTCGAGCGTGGTGCGGATGATCACGTCTTCGGTTGTATTGCGTGTAAAGAACTCCGGTCCGCTCTCCATGACCCAATCGGCAAAGAACCCACCGGAACTTGCGCGCGCTGCCTCTGACAGGGTCGCGGGGTTCACGAGGGCTTCAAGCGCTTGGCCTTCTGACAAGTAGCCTTGTTCTTCCATTAGCCCAATCACAACGGCCGCGCGGTTTTGGGCGCGTTCAAGGTTGCGGGTGGGCGCGTTGGCAGAGGGCGCGGTCAAAAGGCCGGCCAGCATCGCCGCCTGGGCCGGGTTCACTTCGGCTGCGGAAATGCCGAAATACCTTTGCGATGCGGCCTCGAACCCGCGCGCACCTGCCCCAAGATAGGACCGGTTGAGGTAGATCGTCAGGATATCAGCCTTGGAGTATTTGATCTCCATGCCGATGGCGAAGACAGCCTCGCGCATTTTGCGCCAAAGGGTCGTGCGGCGGCAGTCGGCCTCGTAAGCGGCTTCGCTATCCCATGTGGCCGGATCAAACGGGACACCAAGGCACAACAGTTTTGCGGTCTGCTGGGTGATTGTCGAGCCACCGTGACCCGACAGCGGCCCACGGCCTTCGCGCAGGTTGATACGCACGGCGGATGCGATCCCGCGCGGAGACAGTCCAAAGTGACGATAAAAGCGTTTGTCCTCGGTCGCGACGACGGCGTTGTGCAGGTGGGGTGAGACCGTATCGGTAGTAATCATGCCACCGAACTGGTCCCCACGCCATGCAAAGACGTCGCCGGTAAAGTCGGTCATTGTCACAGAGCCGCGGGCGCGCCCGTCAATCAGGTCTTCGGCGGGGGGCAGGGTCGAGGCGAAGTAAAGCGAGAACCCAGCGACGATCATCGCGACCACCGCACCGATCCGCCAGGTAAAGGCCCAGATCAGGCGAAAGAGCCACCGGAAAGGCAGAAAGAAATACCATAGGAACCCGCGCGGCTGCGCCTTGGCCCGCGTGGTCTTGCGACGCGTTGCAGGTTTAGCCGCCTTTTTGGGCGCAGGCTTCTTTTTTGCCTTTGTCGTCTTTGAATAGCGTTTTTCCGCCACCAATGGTGGCCGCCTGTTTCCTGATCCGCTCATGCTCTGTCCGACTGTTTTTGCGCCGATTTTCACCATCATAGCGCGACTCGCCCGCAATGTAGAGCGCGGAGTCTTGCCGTTTCACGCTTCGTTAACCGTCTAAAATTTAGGCAAATGACATTAATTGTGCAAAAATTGTGCAAATACTCCCGAAAACCGATCCTTTCGCACCTGCAGCATTCTTGTTCTGCGGGGGGTGGCGGGCTCTTTGTTCAGGTGCGAGCGGGTGCTGCCCAGAGTGGCCCGCATGGAATTTGCAAGGGGAAGACAGTGAAACTCATCATTGCAACAATCAAGCCGTTCAAGCTCGAGGAGGTCCGCGAGGCGCTGACCACCGTTGGCGTGCGCGGCATGATGGTGTCTGAAATCAAAGGCTTTGGCTCTCAGTCAGGTCATACTGAAATCTATCGCGGCGCGGAATACGCCGTGAATTTCGTCCCGAAGGTAAAGCTTGAGATCGTCGTGCAGGACAGCATGGCCGATCAGGTTGTGTCGACCATCGCGTCGACAGCCAAGACCGACAAGATCGGCGACGGCAAAATCTTCGTTCTCGATGTGGAAAGCGCGATGCGCGTCCGCACCGGCGAAACCAATGACGACGCGCTTTGATCGCGTGAACTGAAGGGTAAACAAATGAAACTCACTAAGTATCTTTCGGTTGGTGCGGCACTGACGCTGCTTCCAACCTTCGCGCTGGCGCAAGACGCCGCACCGGGCTTTGATGAAATCGGCCCGTATATCATGACAACCCTGCTGTTCCTTGTGGGCGGCTTTCTGGTGTTCTGGATGGCAGCTGGTTTTGCCATGCTTGAGGCCGGTCTGGTGCGTTCCAAGAACGTGGCCATGCAGCTGACAAAGAACATCGCGCTGTTTTCGATCGCGGCCATCATGTATTGGCTGGTTGGCTTCAACCTGATGTATCCGGGCGAATTCAACGGCTACTTCGCGCCGAACTTTGTTCCAACAGTGCTTGAGCCTGTGGGTCTGGCGGCTGCTGATGCATCGCTTGATTACGCATCTGTTGCTTCTGACTTCTTCTTCCAGTTGATGTTTGTTGCAGCAACTGCGTCGATCGTGTCGGGTGCACTGGCTGAGCGTATCAAGCTATGGCCTTTCCTGATCTTCGTGGTCGTGCTGACTGGCTTTATGTATCCGATCTCGGGTTCCTGGCAGTGGGGTGGCGGCTGGTTGTCCGAAATGGGCTTCTCTGACTTCGCTGGTTCCACAATCGTTCACTCCGTGGGTGGCTGGGCTGCCTTGGCTGGTGCGCTGATCCTTGGTCCACGTCTGGGCAAGTACAAAGATGGCCGCACCGTTCCAATGCCGGGTTCGAACCTTGCGCTGGCGACACTGGGTACATTCATCCTGTGGCTGGGTTGGTTCGGCTTTAACGGTGGTTCGCAGCTGGCTGCGGGTACTGTTGGCGACATCACAGACGTTGGCCGTATCTTTGCCAACACCAACATGGCCGCATCGGCCGGTGCAGTTGCCGCACTGATCCTGACGCAGATCCTTTACAAAAAGGTCGACCTGACGATGGTTCTGAACGGTGCACTTGCTGGTCTGGTGTCCATCACGGCTGAGCCTCTGGCCCCATCTCTCTTGGGTGCGCTGCTGACAGGTGCTGTGGGTGGTGTGATCGTGGTCTTCACTGTCCCACTTCTGGACAAGTTCAAGATCGACGACGTTGTCGGTGCAATCCCTGTCCACCTCTTTGCAGGTATCTGGGGCACGCTGGCCGTGGCCTTCTACACAGGTAACTGGGGTGCGCAGATCACAGGTATCATCGCCTACGGTGTCTTCACCTTCGTGATCGCTCTGGTCGTCTGGGTCATCCTGAAAGGGATCATGGGCATCCGTGTCTCCGAAGAAGCCGAGATCAACGGTCTCGATATGGCCGAACTCGGTATGGAAGCCTACCCAGACTTCTCAAAGGGCTAACTCCTCCCTGATGCTAGCCTTAAGAGATTTGCCCGGGCGTTCGCGCCCGGGTTTTTTGTTGCCCGCAAGAATCATGCGCGCAACTGCAAAGGTGATCGAAGATCATCCGGCATTCCTTCAGAAAGTCGAAGAATTTTAGCGCATCATCGTAGTCTACCGTCGCATTCTGCGAAGAATTTGCGCAGGAATCGAAGATAACTCTGTTTGACTGAGAAATTCACACGACGGAGCGCGACATGATCCAGACCCCTTATCTTTTGTTCCTTGGCGATGCGCCTGACCAACTTGCCGCGAAAGTGGCCCAGGGGATCAAGGACTGGCGTCCTGAAAACGCCGTTGGTCAATTCCGAATGGAAGGCTGTGGTGCTGATCTCGGGATCTCTGACATGACGCTGGAAGAGGCGAAGGCCGCTGGTGCAAAGACCCTTGTGATCGGTGTTGCCAATCGCGGTGGCTACATCAGCCAAGCGTGGAAAGACGTGTTGGTCACAGCCCTGCAAATGGGCTTCGATATTGCCTCTGGTTTGCACAACTTGTTGCGCGACGAGGATGAACTTGTTGCTGCGGCCCGCGTCAACGGTCGGACCCTTTTTGATGTGCGTATCCCTTCGGTTGCCTATCCGATTGCCAATGGCAAAAAGCGAACCGGCAAGCGCTGTCTGGCCATCGGAACGGATTGTTCGGTTGGCAAGATGTACACGGGTCTCGCGATGGATGCGGAAATGCAAAAGCGCGGGCTGAAGTCTACATTCCGTCCAACAGGTCAGACGGGTATTCTGATCACCGGCGGTGGTGTGCCGCTGGATGCGGTGATTGCTGACTTTATGGCGGGCGCTGTCGAGTATCTGACCCCCGACAATGACGACGATCACTGGGATCACATCGAAGGGCAGGGCAGCCTGTTCCATGTGTCCTATTCCGGTGTGACAATGGCCCTGATCCATGGTGGTCAGCCCGATGCCCTGATCCTTGCCCACGAGCCGACCCGCACCCATATGCGCGGCCTGCCGGATTATGATCTTCCTAGCCTTGAGGCCCTGCGTGATATGGCCCTGCCCATTGCCCGGATCGCCAACCCTGCGTGTGAGATCGTCGGGATCTCGGTCAACACCCAGCATCTGTCTGAGGATGAGGCCGCCGCCTATCTGGCTGAAGTTGAGGGGCGCATGGGTCTGCCTGCCGTCGATACCTTCCGTCAGGGCGCTGCGCGTCTGGTCGATGCTTTGCTCGCGCTGTAAGCGTCGGATTTGAGTATTTTTGGCAAAATGATGAGGGTGGCATGAAGATCAGCGTCACGCGTGACGTGTTTCAACTGGCGCAGGTTTTTACCATCAGCCGGGGATCACGGACGGAAGCCCAGGTTCTGACCGTGGATGTTGAGGGCCTTGGCGCGCGTGGGGTTGGCGAGTGTGTTCCCTATGCCCGCTATGGTGAGACCCTTGATAGTGTTGTTGCCCAGATCGAAGGGTTTGACGGCGCTTGGCCGGATTTGCCTGATGCCCTGCCCGCTGGTGCGGCCCGCAATGCGCTGGATTGTGCGTTTTGGGATCATGCCGCCAAGCGCGCCGGCAAGCGGGCCTGGGACCTGTTGGGCCTGCCTGCTCCAAAGCCCGAAATCACGGCCTACACCCTCTCGCTTGATACGCCGGAGGCGATGGAGGCGCAGGCCGCCAAGAATGCGCATCGCCCCCTCTTGAAGATCAAGCTCGGCACGCCGGATGATATGCCCCGGCTTGAGGCTGTCCGTCGTGGCGCCCCTGATGCCCCGATCATCGTCGATGCCAATGAAGGCTGGACGGCTGAGGTTTACACGGACCTTGCCCCGCATCTGATCCGTCTGGGTGTCCAGATGGTCGAACAGCCCTTGCCTGCTGGCGAAGATGACATGCTGGCCGAGATTGATCGGCCCTTGCCTGTCTGTGCCGATGAAAGCTGCCATGACCGCGCCAGCCTGCCAGCCTGCAAGGGCAAGTATGACATGGTCAATATCAAACTGGATAAAACTGGCGGGCTGACGGAAGCCCTCGCGCTCAAGCGTCAGGCCATCGCTGAAGGATACGGTGTGATGGTGGGCTGTATGGTGGGCTCGTCGCTTGCCATGGCCCCTGCCACCATTCTTGCCCAAGGTGTGGCGTTCACGGACCTTGACGGGCCGCTTCTTCTGGCCGAAGACCGTGATGAACCTTTGAAATTCGACGCGGCCGGCGTGCACGCCCCCGCTGCAGCACTATGGGGATGACCATGCGCACAGTTTATGTCAACGGCGAGTACCTGCCCGAGAACGAAGCCAAAATCTCGATCTTTGATCGTGGGTTCCTGATGGCCGATGGCGTTTATGAGGTCACAAGCGTTCTTGATGGCAAACTGATCGACTTTGACGGCCACGCGAAGCGGTTGGAGCGGTCATTGAACGAGTTGGATATGCCCCATCCTGACGTCTTGCCCGACCTGTTGGAGGTCCACCGCGAGCTTGTCCGCCTCAACGGGATCGAAGAGGGCATGATCTATTTGCAGATCACCCGTGGCGCGCCCGGGGATCGTGACTTTGTGTTTCCCGATCCTGAAACGACCGCGCCCACTGTCGTACTTTTTACACAAAACAAGCCCGGTCTTGCCGATAGCCCTGCCGCCAAAAAGGGTATCAAGGTCATTTCCATCGAGGACCAGCGCTGGGCCCGTCGTGATATCAAGACCGTGCAACTGCTGTTCCCGTCCATGGGCAAGATGATGGCGAAGGCTGCAGGCGTTGATGATGCGTGGATGGTTGAGGATGGCGCCGTGACCGAAGGCACATCCAACAACGCCTACATCGTCAAGGGTAATACAATCATCACCCGCCATCTCGGCAATGAAATCCTGCACGGGATCACCCGCGCTGCTGTCCTGCGATTCGCCAAAGAAGCGCAGATGAAGGTCGAAGAGCGCAGCTTTACCATTGCCGAGGCGCAAGAGGCGGATGAGGCGTTTATCACCTCAGCCAGTACTTTTGTGATGCCCGTGGTCGAGATCGACGGGGCCCAAGTGGGTGAGGGCGTGCCGGGATCGGTGGCCAGCCGTTTGCGCGAGATTTATCTGGATGAAAGCCGGAAGGTGGCGGTTTAGGG
>CAYLMZ010000050.1:0-16733 GCA_964385035.1 uncultured Loktanella sp. | reverse complement strand
CTTGATCTTATTCAGGAAGGCAACATCGGCTTGATGAAGGCCGTTGATAAGTTCGAGTACCGTCGTGGTTACAAGTTCTCGACCTATGCCACGTGGTGGATCCGTCAGGCGATTACGCGGTCTATCGCAGATCAGGCGCGCACGATCCGTATTCCTGTCCATATGATTGAGACGATCAACAAGCTGGTCCGGACCGGGCGTCAGATGCTGCACGAGATTGGTCGCGAGCCTACGCCAGAGGAACTCGCTGAAAAGCTACAGATGCCATTGGAAAAGGTTCGCAAGGTGATGAAAATCGCCAAGGAGCCGATTTCGCTTGAGACCCCGATTGGTGACGAGGAAGACAGCCAGCTTGGTGACTTCATTGAGGATAAGAATGCGATCCTGCCTTTGGACAGCGCTATTCAGGAAAACCTGAAGGAAACCACGACCCGTGTTCTGGCGTCACTGACCCCACGTGAAGAGCGTGTGCTGCGCATGCGGTTTGGGATTGGCATGAATACCGACCACACTCTTGAAGAGGTCGGTCAGCAGTTTAGCGTGACACGTGAACGTATCCGCCAGATCGAGGCGAAGGCGCTGCGCAAGCTCAAGCATCCAAGCCGGTCGCGCAAATTGCGTTCCTTCCTGGATCAATAGGGTCGCCTGTGTCTTGGTTGAGCAAGATATTCGGCGGTGGCGGCAGCAATGCTGCTGCTGCGGTTACTGAGACCTACAAGGATTTCAGCATCACGCCACAGCCGCAAAAGGACGCGAACGGATGGCGGATTGCGGCGCTCATTGAGAAAGATGGCAAGTCGCACACGCTGATCCGCGCAGACGTCTTGAACGCCAAAGACGCGGCCGAGGCTGCTTCGGTGAGCAAAGCAAAACAGGTGATCGACGAGCAAGGCGAGCGGCTGTTCGACTAGGTGAACGTGCTCTTCCAACTGATCACGACCAACTCATGTGCATTTACGATCATGTGAGCCTCTATTTCAGAACATTGAAAACATCCGCGCGCGGCGTATTTCCACGTCATGGAAGGAACTGTTATGCCCCGTTTGTCTTTGCGTTTGTCGAGCACGCTTATCTTGGTTAGCCTCGCGACGGCTGCTTCAGCCTATGCAATTGATCCTGAACCTGTCCGGTTCTCGCAGGTGGCCCAGCCTACACAATCTGTCACGCAGATCGCAGAGCCGACTGATACTTGCGCCAAAGAACTGACGCCCGCCTTGGCGACGCTGTTGGGGCTTGAGCCTGCATGGACCAAGACCGTCGAACAATCGGCCAATGCTGATGTGGCCTGCCTGACGGAATAGCGGGCGGGTTGCAGTTGCGGGTCTCTGCTGTGATGATCCGCGCATGCACACCACGTTTGAGATATCGACATCCG
The DNA here is from genome assembly GCA_964385035.1 of uncultured Loktanella sp. Classification (GTDB taxonomy): domain Bacteria; phylum Pseudomonadota; class Alphaproteobacteria; order Rhodobacterales; family Rhodobacteraceae; genus Yoonia. The sequence goes on along the minus strand of CAYLMZ010000050.1, from coordinate 15,358 downwards.
GCCAAGGGCTTTACGAGTTCACAGGTGAAGTTGATCGCTGGCTAGACGGCGACGGTCTGCTCACGCTGTTTGTGCAGCATACCTCGGCCAGTCTTCTGATTCAGGAAAATGCCGATCCAGAAGTGCAGACAGATTTGCGGAATTTCTTTGCGCGCCTTGTACCGCCCAGCACCCATCCGGACATGTCTTATCTGACCCATACCTATGAGGGGCCGGATGACATGCCTGCCCATATCAAGGCCAGTTTGCTGCCGACACATCTGTCCATTCCTATCATTGGGGGGCGCATGGCGCTTGGAACATGGCAGGGCATCTATCTGTTTGAGCATCGTGACCGTCCCCATTTACGCCGTGTCGTTGCGCATCTGCGTTGAAACCGAGTCACTTCTGCAACGGTTGTTGGTCTGAGGTTGGCGCCATGATTTGCCCACTATCAAATCTGGTTTCCCCTACATATAGTGCCTGTGGATAAGTCGGGTGGTACGCGTCGTTTCACTCGCAAAATACTTGTTGAGGACTTGCCATGCGTTGCCCCTTTTGTGGAAATGTCGACACTCAGGTGAAGGACAGCCGCCCCGCTGAAGATCATGTCGCCATTCGCAGGCGTCGCTTTTGTCCGGCTTGTGGCGGCAGGTTCACCACATACGAACGGGTGCAGTTGCGCGATTTGGTTGTGATCAAGTCGAATGGCCGCCGCGAGGATTTTGATCGTCCCAAGCTGGAGCGGTCAATACGCATTGCCTTGCAGAAGCGCCCTGTTGAGCCTGAACGCATTGACCAGATGATCAGTGGCATCGTCCGGCGTCTGGAAAGCATGGGTGAAACAGATATCCCATCTGGCACAATCGGTGAGATCGTGATGGAAAGCCTCGCACGGATCGATACTGTCGCCTACGTGCGTTTTGCCAGTGTTTACAAAAACTTCCAAGCGGCTGACGACTTTGACAAGTTTGTCAGTGAGTTGCGGCCGGATGTCTCTGGCGAGGAAGAGTGACACCGTCAACTGATGAACGTTTCATGACGCTTGCCTTGTCGTTGGGGCGGCGCGGGATGGGGCGTGTCTGGCCCAATCCGGCGGTCGGCTGTGTGATTGTCAAAGATGGTCACATCGTGGGGCGCGGATGGACAGCTGATGGGGGGCGTCCTCATGCGGAGCCGCAGGCACTGGCACGGGCTGGCGCGCAGACCAAGGGGGCCACGGCCTATGTCACGTTGGAGCCTTGCGCACATCACGGGCAGACCCCGCCTTGCGCGCAGGCATTGATCGACGCTGGCGTTGCCCGCGTTGTTGTGGCTGTGACTGATCCAGACCCGCGCGTTGATGGTGGCGGGGTCTCAATGCTGCGCAGTGCCGGGATTGAGGTGACGACCGGCGTTTGCGCTGCGCAAGCTGCATCTGACCATGCGGGGTTTCTGTTACGCATAACCCAAGGCCGGCCTTTCGTGACTTTGAAACTTGCCGGAACACTTGATGGTCGCATCGCAACCGCCACTGGTGAAAGCCAATGGATCACCGGCCCGGAGGCCCGCCGCGCCGTTCATATGATGCGCGCACGTCATGATGCCGTCATGGTGGGGGCGGGCACTGTCCGTGCTGATGATCCTTCGCTGACGGTGCGTGGTCTTGGGGTCACGCGTCAACCGGTCCGTGTCGTTGTCTCACGCGGGATGCGGCTTGATACTGAAAGCAAATTGGCCCGCACCGCCCATAAAGTGCCGGTCTGGCTGTGCCATGGTCCTGATGCTGCCATCGGTCCGTGGACAGAGCAGGGTGCTGAAAGTCTACCTTGCACGATAGAGCGGGGACAGATTGATCCGCTATCAGCGATGAAAGCTTTGGGCTCACGCGGCATCACCCGGGTTTTTTGCGAAGGGGGCGGAATGCTTGCTGCGTCATTGCTACAGGCCGGACTGGTCGATCGGCTTGTCGCCTTCACGGCCGGGATAGCGATTGGGGCTGAAGGCACACCGATGTTGGCAGCGATGGGCGTTGACCGTTTGGCTAATGCGCCAAAGTTTGTCTTGGCAGACGTGAGGCGAATGGGTGACGATATCTGCCATGTCTGGGAACGGTCATCTGCGCCATAAGTAGGCGTAGCCAGCCATCAAACCCTGAAGTTTCGCCAAGAGCCTGTTGCCCTTGCCAGGGCTTGGAATGTCGTTGTGGATCAGGCGATCAACGACGACCTCGGGCGGGCAGGGAAGCTTGGTCACCGGATCAAGATAGCGTGGGTAGGCGATCAGCGTGCCCCAGACCAATCCTGCCAGATCGAGCCGCGCACTGCGCCGCGGAATTGGCATGGTCCGGTCATCGGTCAAGCCCCAGCCTGCGTAGAATGGCATACCCAGACAGGTTACATCAATGCCGCGCAACAAAGCCTCAAACCCCAACAGTGAGGTCATGGTCCAGACCTCATCCACTGCCGTGAGTGCTGCGATCGGGTCGGTATCGGCCAAGACCAGATCTGCTATTTCTCCCGCCTCTGGCAGCGCGCCGGGCCGCAACCCCGCCTCGACGTCTGGATGGGGTTTGTAGATGATTTTTGCTGCCGGATTGGCCGCCCGGGTCGCATTCAACAAATCGCGGTTGGTTGTCACTTCGGTCGTGCCAAATCGAATTGAGGCATCATCTTCGACCTGACCGGGCACAAGGATTTTGCGCCCCTCTGGCAAGTCAGGTGTTGGTCCCGCGTCCAAGTTGTATTTCGAAAGGCCTGCCGCAACGATGTCTGCAGTCAGCGCTTCCGCCCTGTCACGCTCTGCTTTCGTAAGTTGGTCACAGGTGTTCAGAATGTCCTCAAGCCTGCTAGACCGGCTTGCGTCATAGTAAATTCCTACATCATCCAGCACGAGGCTGAGCGGTGCGATCAGGTCAGCCCCAAGCCCGCGAGACCGCAAAAAACCGTCCTCTACCGCGACATGGCCCGCAATGTCCTGGCGCCCCCAGCCCATGATTGGGCGGGTGTCGTTTTGCCTTACTTTGCCAAAACGGACTGGTCGATGCTGCCCAAAGAACTGCTGGAGTGGTCTGCGCTTCCATGCACGCATATCGACGGCTTGCCAGCCTTTGTGATCCTCGCGCCAGGCCCGTGCGGCGACTGTAAGCGTCGCGAGCGCTTCTTCAAAGCTGCATAGCCTGTCGTGAAACGGGTCATACCATGTGGGATAGAGGATCATCGCCCCTGCAAACAGCTGCGCGCGGGTGAGGTTTCGTTGCCGCCGTTGCAGCGGTTTGCGATCATCCGTCAGACCCCACCCCATATAGAAGGGTTGCCCCAGAACAACGGGCTTGTGCCCTGCAAGGATCGCCTCGAAGCCCAGCTGGGAACTGACGGTATAGACAGCGATTGCCCCGTCCAGTAGCGCCCAAGGTGAGATTGGATCGTCCATGAGGGTGATCCGCTCATTTTCATCATCTTTTGTGAAATACCCTTCGCGGTGACCTGCTGCGGTCTCGGGGTGGGTCTTGATGATGATCTTGGCTGCGGGATGTTCGGTGAGGGCAAAGAACAACATCTCTCGGAATGAGTTGCTGTCGCATCCGCTCGCCTTGATCGAAGCGTCCTTGCGGGTTTGGTCGATCACAAGCACATAGCCCGGATCAGGCGCTGCAATCGCGGGATCATGGCGATTGTACTTTGAGATGCCATCTTTGCGCATCGCCTCGATCCCGGCGCGTGCGCGGTTCAGCAAGGCTGTGTCATCAAGCGGGTCTTCCACCAAAATCTGCTCAAGATCAGAGCGGGTGTTGGGATCAAAGTGCACGCCTGTGCGATCAATGTTCAAACCGATCGGGCTGTCTCCGTCACGGCCCAACCCAACGGAGCGCAAAAAGCTGTCCTCGACCCTGACCAGGCCTGCGCCTTTGCGATCTGCGATGGTCTCACCGCGCGGTGACGTCGGACTTTGCCCCCAGACACCGACCAGATCATCGCCATCAGGCGCCCCCAGCTTGATGTCGTAGCCCGCCAGATCAAGTATACGACGCACCCTGCCTTGGGTCAGAAAGCCACCATTGAACACATAGAGATTTTGCCGTGGCGCGTCCGTCATGCGTGCAGGCTAGTCGAGCCGCGATCCGCCGACAACGCGCATCTGTGATGCGACTGGATGCGCGGATCTGTATTTCACCTCATAGGGTCCATCCGGCGCCAGCATTTTGTCTACAACCATGCGCAATAACTGTCTGCGCCCAGCGCTAGAGTAGAACCCACCGGGGATTTGGCTCGTTTCCAGCAGAAACTGACGATAGTCGCGGTAGGCCGCCGTATCGGGGCGGCGTGGCTTTTCAAAGAAGTCCGGTAGGGGTTGGTCGCTGACAAGCTCTGGTTGGTTGTAGACGGCTGTCCCAAAAGACTTCAGCGGGATACCGCGCCAAAGTGCCTGTTGTCCCGCTGTTGAATTGACCGTCACCGCAGAGCGCGCCTGATCGAGAACCTGTGCAAGCTTGCCGCCGCGCAAATAGTGAACCCGATCTGCAAGTCCGTTTGTTTCTGCGTAACGCCTGATCATTTGCCTCAGCGGGGCCTTACCATTCTCCAACGGGTGCGCTTTGAAGATCAGGTGATGGTGTTGCGGCGCCCCTTTGGCAAATCCTTCAATCACCATTGAGATGAAAGCCTCCATATCCTGAAACGGGGAATGGGCCTGAAAACTTGCATCATGTTCCAACTGCAACAAAGCGATGTGATAGGGGTAGCCACCGGCTTTGATCGCCCGCGTTTTCCAGCGTCGTTCGAGTGCCATGAACGGCATCAGCAAAAGCCGTTTGGTGTAAAGCGCGGCTTCGCGATGGACCGGCAATGCCCGATGTGTCCGAAAGGCCGGGTAGCGCCCGTTTCGGAACATCACAAACCAATGATAAACTGCGCCATAAAAGATGTGCTGACGCATATCTCCCCATTGGGCGGGGGGTGTAGGCATGTCCCCGTCTTTCGCCCCCAATCGGGCCCGCATATCTGCAAGTGAAAGCTCCATCAGCGCGGAATGCCCGTTGCTGCCATCCCGTTCGTAGGTCACCCAATAGGGGCGCATATAGCCTTCTTCGAAGACGTGTACGCGCAGACCTTTGGCCTGCGCCTGATGCACCGCCTCTGCATGGCTTGGCCGCGTATCACCATAGAGCACGATGTCAGTGACATCCGCTTTGGTCAGGATGTCAGCCAGAGTGTCAGCCCATTGCTCGGGCGCGCCTTGGAAGGGGATGTAGCCTTCGGTATTCCCCCAGAATGCCCGATCCCCTGCATTGAAACCAACGCGAGAGACCTGCGCACCCGTCTTGCGCAACATTGCCCCAAGTTGCCGAAAAAAGGGGCCATGGGGCCCTTGCAAAAGCAAGAAATGCCGCTGTTTGCTCATGCGCTCCTCTCTCAAACCGCCCGCAAGGGGGATACTGCCTGTTCGTGACCCGAATAAGGCATCTGCGCAAGTCACTGTGGGCTTGTCGTGATCTATTGGGCAGTCTACCTCTGACGTGTAACCAGAAGGATCCAAACATAATGTTTACTGGCATCGTCACCGATATCGGCAAAGTGCTTGAGCTTGAACAACGCGGCGACCTGCGGGCGCGCATCGGGACCGGCTATGATGTGGATGGTATTGATATCGGTGCGTCGATTGCATGTAACGGTGTCTGCCTGACTGTGATTGCGTTAGGACGCGATCCGCAAAACTGGTTCGATGTCGAGATCTCAGCCGAAAGTGTTGGCCTGACAAATGTCGGCGATTGGTCGGTTGGCGGGCGATTGAACCTGGAGCGCGCGCTGAAGGTAGGTGACGAGTTGGGTGGCCATATTGTGTCAGGGCATGTTGATGGCGTGGCAGAGGTCGTGGCCATGAAGGACGAAGGCGACAGCACCCGCGTGACCTTCTGCGCGCCGGATGATCTTGCGAGGTTCATCGCGCCAAAAGGATCGGTTGCCTTGAACGGCACATCATTGACGGTGAACGAAGTTGATGGGGCAGAATTTGGTGTGAACTTCATCCCCCACACCAAGGTTGCCACGACATGGGGCGATGTGGCCGTTGGGGACCGGATCAACCTCGAGATCGACACAATGGCCCGCTACGTGGCGCGGTTGCGCGAATACGGATAGTGGCTGGCATCGGGCATAACTCCGGACAGGTGAACGAGCCGGGTTTTGGTTGGCGCAAGCATGTCTGGGCCAAAGCCCGAAAAGAGCTGCTACCCGTCTTACCGGTCGAGGTCGTCCGGTTGCGGGTCAAACGCGCCGCTGAATTGGGCCTTCCCTACAAGACCTATGCAGGTATCAGGGCCAGCACCGGCCATGATCTGATCGGTTTTATGTTTTCATCGAATGCGTTGCAGATCGTGCGCAACGAACAAGCGCTTTCGCGACAGCGGGCGGGAAAACTCGATGCCCTGACCAAGGCAGACCGGACAGCCATAGCCCATCATCCGGTGGCGCCTGCATATCTTGCCGCTTTGCCACAGTTGGACCGTGCTTTTGCGGCCCCCGTCTTTGCATCCAGCTGGGCTGAAATGCGCGATACGATCAAATCGATTGTCGCAACCATTGGCCAGAACGGTGATCGCTATTTGATGATTGGCGACACTGCCTTTGAACAGGAATGGGCAGAGGCTGGTCGCATGGCTGGCTATTTGCAAGCCGACCAGTTTTTCGACACGCAATCCTCGACCACCTGACGTCACACCCCGCGTTTGATGCTTTCCAAATCCGGCCTGCTCGGCTATCTGGCGGGCAAGTTTTTGCATGGGATACGACATGAGCCAGAAATTCGAAGAACCCGGCCCGGTCGAGCGTGACTGGTCAGAGGCGATCAGCACAACCGAAGAGATCATCGACGATGCGCGCAACGGGCGGATGTTCATTCTGGTCGATCATGAAGATCGAGAGAACGAAGGTGATCTGGTCATTCCCGCACAAATGGCGACACCGGATGCCATCAACTTCATGGCCACCCATGGCCGTGGCCTGATTTGTCTGACTCTACCCGGTGAACGGATTGATGCGCTGGGCCTGCCGCTGATGGCATCGCATAACTCATCGCGTCATGAAACGGCCTTTACCGTTAGCATCGAGGCGCGTGAGGGTGTCAGCACAGGTATTTCCGCCCATGACCGAGCGCGCACTGTAGCCACGGCGATTGATGCCTCAAAGGGCGCGTCCGACATTGCGACACCGGGCCATGTTTTTCCCCTCCGCGCCCGCGAGGGTGGCGTATTGGTCCGTGCTGGCCATACAGAGGCTGCTGTTGATATCAGCCGCTTGGCAGGTCTGAACCCGTCCGGCGTGATCTGTGAGATCATGAAGGAAGACGGGGAAATGGCGCGCCTGCCAGATCTTGTTGGTTTTGCGCAGCGCCATGGCCTCAAGATCGGGACGATCAGTGATTTGATTGCCTACCGCCGTCGCCATGACAATCTGGTGAAGGTGCGCGAAACCAGCACTATTGAATCTGAGTTCGGCGGCACATGGGAAATGCGGATTTACACCGACGAGACCCAAGGCGCCGAACATATCGCCCTGATCAAAGGGGACATTACAACGCCGGAACCGGTTCTTGTCCGGATGCATGCGATGGACCCGATGTTGGATGTCGTGGGAGTTGGCCCGCGCGGTCGCCGCGATGAATTCGGTGACGCGATGAAGTTGATTGCCGAAGAGGGCCGTGGTGCCTTGGTGCTGTTGCGCGATGTGCATATGAAGCTCGATCCGAGCGAGGAGGCGTCCCCTCAGACGCTGCGCCAATACGGGCTGGGTGCGCAGATCCTGTCGTCATTGGGGCTGCATGAAATTGAACTGTTGACGAACTCACCTCAGCCGAAAGTCGTCGGTCTTGATGCATACGGGCTTGAGATCGTCGGCACGCGCAAAATCTCGGAGATCGGATAATGGCCGGACCATCCCACCACATCATGCCGCTGCCTACATTTGAAAGGCCCGTGAAGGTTCTGATCGTGGCATCGCCTTACTACAAGGATATCTCGGATCATCAGATCGCGGGCGCCAAGGCTGAGATTGAGAAGGCCGGAGCAACATGGGAGATCGTCGAGGTCCCCGGCGCGTTGGAAATCCCGACCGCCATCGGCATTGCCGAACGGATGAGTAATTTTGACGGTTACGTGGCTCTTGGGTGTGTGATCCGCGGCGAGACCACGCATTACGATACGGTTTGCAATGACAGCAGCCGCGCGATCCAACTGCTTGGCCTGCAAGGGCTTTGCATAGGTAATGGGATTCTGACGGTCGAGAATTACGAACAGGCTTCTGTCCGCGCTGATCCGTCCGAGATGAACAAGGGGGGCGGGGCAGCAGCGGCGGCCTTGCACCTGATCGCGCTCGCTCGTAAGTGGGGCAAGGCTGATAAGGGCGTGGGGTTCACCCGCGATATCCTGATGGCCGGTGATACAGACGGCAAAGCGAACGCATGACACTTTCGAATAACCAAAAGCGCAAAATGAAATCGGCCGCCCGGCTTTATGCGGTGCAGGCGTTGTTTCAGATGGAGGCGGCGGCCCAGACCGCCGAAGCTGTGATGCGCGAGTTTGAAGATCATCGTTTCGGGGCAACCTATGACGAAGGGGAAATGGTCGAAGGAGATCTTGACCTTTTTCGTGCCTTGATGGACCGCGCCGTTGACGAGCAGGCCTTGATCGACCAGATGACCGACCGCGCCTTGGTCGCCAAGTGGCCCATTGATCGGATCGATCCGACATGGCGGGCCCTTTTCCGGGCGGCTGGCGGTGAATTGGCATTAAAAGATACGCCGCCGAAAGTCGTCATTTCCGAATTTGTCGCTGTTGCAGAGGCATTTTCGCATGATGGCAAAGAGCCAAAGTTCGTGAATGCGGTTCTTGACCATATGGCCCGCGAAGCCCAGCCCGAGGCGTTTTCGGGCTAGGTGCGACATCCTGTCTTGTCAGAAATCTGATCTGCTCTAATTTTTTTTGGCAGAAGGAGATTGTGATGACACATAGACAAAATGATCCCAGTCTTATGCGCCTTTATTTCTGGCATTCCGCGATAGGATTTGTCCTGTCCGCCATCTTTGTCGCGATGCTGCTGTGGTATGACTTTGGCGGCCTTGCCACTTTGATTGGTGGTTCTGATGTGCCGATCATGGCGGTCTTTTTGCTGTGGTTCTTTAACGGAACTGTTTTTGGCAGCGTGCAGTTTGCAATCGTGATTATGAGTCAGGCCGAAAACCCTGACCGTAACATGCAACGCGGATCAGCACCTCATTTCCCTGACTGGCTGCGTCAGAACGGCAACAAAGGTCCGGATAAACGTTCAAGGAAGTGACGGGAACCACGGCGACCGTAGAGGTAACTAATCCCGAGGACCTGTAATTACAGGTGGGCGCCAGGTAAACGGACCAGGATCCGGACAGAGCCAGCTCCCTCGGATTTGCTTAAGGCCACTGGATTTGTACCTATGGTATACGCGAAGCGCAGAACCCGTCAGTGCAGGAGGTAGGGGGACGTGCACCCAAGAGCAAGGCCTGTGGCCGATTATTCTTGTCGTGGCTTACTCTTCGATGTCGCCACGCAAGAGCCAGCCGCGGCGGCCAACCATGGATGCGGGTGCATATCCCAACAAGACGCGCTCTGCCATGCCGACGAACACCAGGGCCATCATCACTTCAAAAAACGAAATTGTTGCGAGGTCAAACATGCGAAGCTTCCTTAATCGTTAACCAAAAGATAACGATGAAACCCGCCGAAAAATTGTCGACCAAGTGACGATTGCGCTACAACTATGACATGTCGTGTCAGAAATGTGTTCCGTGTCCCAATCATACACATTTTTCCGTCTGACAATCCTGAAAAATTTATATAAATCATCTGCTTAAGGTGCGTCTGTATAGTCTCTCCATCGTTTCCTAATCAAAGGTTAAACTCGGTGGATCGGTGTTCACTGTTTCGGAATGCTTTGAATAAAGTCATTCGAACTTGTTTTTTGTTCACACTTTGTTCAGTGTTGCGATATGCTAAATTCTCAAGATCACGCCACAATGATGCCCGGCCAACTGCTTGCCCGCGGTGTGAGTCGTGCGTTGCGCAGTCATGACTTTGTTTCGGTCGAAGAACTGACCCCGACATCTGGGCTGCGTGTTGATGTGATGGGGCTGGGGCCAAAAGGTGAGGTCTGGATCATTGAATGCAAATCGAGCCGGGCTGATTTTGCCTCGGACCACAAGTGGCAAGGATACCTAGAGTGGTGTGATCGGTTTTTCTGGGCGGTCGATGCTGCGTTTCCGACAGAGCTTTTGCCTGATGATAGCGGATTGATCATTGCGGACAGTTATGATGCCGAAATCATCCGGATGGGCAGCGAGAACAGGCTGGCACCTGCGCGCCGCAAGGTGATGTTGCAAAAATTCGCGCGGCACGCGGCAATCCGTGCGCAGGCTGCACGAGATCCAGGCTTTGTCAGCGCGTTTTGACGGCCTGTGCTGCGATCGCGGCAGCCTTGATCTCTTCGGCGATTTCGATTGCTTCGTCCGGATCAAAGTCCATAGGAACTTCGACGCCATCGGCTTCGACAAATATCCGGACCATGCCCGCGTCGGTCGGACCGATTTGCAGGTTTGCTTCGATGTCGCGTTCGCTGTTGATGCCCATGGTGACCCTCGTGAGTTTGCTAGGGGTTCCTAGCGTGGTCTTGGCTTGATTGGCAAGGTGTCCCGCCCTGTGGGATGGTGCATTTGTCGGTCAGGATGGCTGTGTGAGCGTTGCCAGAAACCTCATGGCACCGGTGTCAATTGGCTGGTCTGGGCGATGAAGCAGATTCAGTTTTGAAAGGCTTGCAATCGGTATGCAGAGGGGCTAAATCCGCGCCTGTGCCGCCTTAGCTCAGTTGGTTAGAGCGCTTGATTGTGGATCAAGAGGTCCCTGGTTCGAGACCAGGAGGTGGTACCACTTTCCCTATGCTGCGTAGATGGCCATCGCTGGAGCCTCCGGCGGGAGTTTTTTGGCCAAGATGAAGGGAGCCCAGAGCCTTTGGCAAAGCAAGTGATCTTTGAGATTGGTGCAGATCCCGCCCCGCGTCTGGACAAGGCGCTTGCGCGCGACGTGCCTGCTGAGGCTGCACTCAGCCGGTCTCGTCTTGCCAAGCTGATCATCGATGGCGCTGTCGAGGTTGATGGTGCGACTGTTGACGATCCGCGATTTCGTGTCAGTGAGGGGGCGCAAATCGTGATCGCAGTGGCCGAGGCCGAGGCAAGCCATATTGGACCGGAGGCTATTCCGCTGGATGTGGTCTTTGAAGATGATGATCTGATTGTCGTGAACAAACCCGCAGGCATGGTGGTTCATCCTGCGCCCGGCACGCCATCGGGGACATTGGTGAATTCATTGATCCATCATTGCGGAGAAAGTCTTTCTGGCGTCGGAGGGCAAAAGCGCCCCGGGATCGTCCACCGGATTGATAAGGAAACGAGCGGCCTGCTTGTCGTCGCAAAATCCGACCGCGCGCATCATCATCTGGCAGATCAATTTGCGGCACATACTGTTGCGCGTCGCTATCTTGCATTGTGCTATGGGGTGCCGGATTCAAACGATCCGCGCCTAAGAGGCATCAAAGGGACGTCGTTCGAGCCGGGCAATATCCTTCGGGTGCAAACCCTTTTGGGCCGCCACCGGACGGACCGGCAGAGACAGGCCGTATCATTCACCGCTGGCCGCCATGCGGTCACTCGCGCGCGCATCGTCGAACCCCTTGGACTGCCTCCTGCCGCAGCTTTGATCGAATGCTGGCTTGAAACAGGTCGCACCCATCAGATCCGCGTTCATATGGCCCACTGTGGGCATTCATTGATCGGTGACCCTGTTTATGGTGGCAGGCGTAAACTGTCTCCCAAAGCGGTTGGAGCCGCAGGCGCGTCCGCGGTCGCGACCTTTGAACGGCAGGCTTTGCACGCGGCGACACTTGGTTTTGTGCATCCTGTCTCCAAAGAGGTTCTGGAATTCGCAGCACCATTGCCGGGCGATATGACCGCACTTTTGCGCGCTCTGGGCGGGCAGGGCTGAAACAATCCATCCCATGTGCGTGAGTGCACCGAAATGGCCCTCGCATTGCGGTTCGTGTGTATTCATATTGGTTTCAAGATTTCATGGCAGACCTCTTGAAAGCCTGCCGGACAGCAACCATATCCATGTTAAGCCTTGTAACATGAGGAGGCACTGACAGTGAGTAACTACAAGAATCTTCCAGCCCCGTCACCTGAAGGTGGGCTGAACCGCTATATGCAGGAAATCCGCAAGTTCCCGATGCTGGAACCTGAGGAAGAATACATGCTGGCCAAGCGCTGGGTGGATCACGAAGACACCGAGGCCGCCCATAAGATGGTTACATCCCACCTGCGTCTGGCAGCCAAAATTGCGATGGGCTATCGCGGTTACGGGCTCCCGCAGGCTGAGGTCATTTCCGAAGCTAACGTGGGTCTGATGCAGGCCGTGAAACGCTTTGACCCGGAAAAAGGCTTCCGTCTTGCGACTTATGCCATGTGGTGGATCCGCGCGTCGATCCAGGAGTATATTCTGCGGTCGTGGTCGCTTGTGAAACTCGGCACAACGTCGGCGCAGAAAAAGTTGTTCTTTAACCTGCGCAAAGCCAAAAACCGTATTGGCGCGCTTGAAGACGGTGACTTGCGACCTGAAAACGTGCAGCGGATCGCAAATGATCTGGGTGTGACCGAGGACGAAGTGATCTCCATGAACCGGCGCTTGTCGGGTGGTGATGCGTCTCTGAACGCGACAGTAAGCCAAGACGGTGAGGGTGCTGCCCAATGGCAAGATTGGCTTGAGGACGAAAGTGCGAACACCGCTGCGGACTATGAAGCCCATGACGAGTTGGACGCTCGCCGCGCCTTGCTTGCCGAAGCTATGGAGGTTCTCAACGACCGCGAAAAGGACATCTTGATGCAGCGCCGCCTGTCCGAAGAAACCGTGACGCTTGAGGATCTGAGCGGTCAGTATGACGTCAGCCGAGAGCGCATTCGTCAGATCGAAGTACGTGCGTTTGAAAAGTTGCAATCAAAAATGCAGAGCCTTGCCAAAGAAAAGGGAATGCTGGCCGACGCCTAAGGTTCCTCAATGCAGTCCCGAGTATTGCCCCGCCGTTTCTTACGGCGGGGTTTTTTATGGCTGGGCCTTAGTTGGTTCCATCCGTCGCTTGGTGGCGCTAACATTTGGCGCAAAGAGGGATAACTTATGAAACCACTCCACTGGGGCGTTCTTGGAGCGTCGAACTTTGCCAAGAAGCATATGGCGCCCGCGATCCATGCCGCAAAGGGCGCAGAGTTCAGCGCCATAGCAACCTCAAACCCCTTGAAGGCCGAAGGGTTCAGAGCTTTCGCCCCGCAAGTGACAGTCGTCGACAGCTATGATGCGATTCTCGCAGATCCGGACATCGATGCGGTTTACATCCCTCTGCCAAACCACCTTCATGTGCCTTGGACTATCAAGGCTTTGCAGGCTGGAAAGCATGTGCTTTGTGAAAAGCCCATCACCTTGCAGGCCGATGAGTTTGATCAGGTGATCGCAGCCCGTGATAGGGCAGGCAGACTGGCGGCAGAAGCCTTTATGATCGTCCACCATCCTCAGTTTCAGCGCGCCCGAGAGCTGGTCCTAGGGGGGGCTATCGGTCCCTTGGTGCACGTTGATGCATGTTTCAGTTTCTTTAATGATGATGCCGCAAACATTCGGAACCGTCCGGACGCTGGCGGCGGTGGTCTACGTGATATCGGCGTATACACCTTTGGGGCCGCCCGTTTCGTGACGGGTGAAGACCCCGTTGCAATTCCGTATGCCAATCTTCGTCTTGAAAACGGCGTGGATGTCTTTGCGCAAGTTGCGGCCCAGTTTCCGACTTTCACATATGCAGCCACAGTGACGATGCGTGCCTTTCCACGGCAGGAAGTCGTCTTTCACGGAGAAAAAGGTGTGCTGCGGATGACGTGTCCGTTCAATGCGAATGTCTTTGATGTTGCCAAAATCGACATGGAAACAGACGCAGGCACCGTTACGACTGAACGCTGGCCCGCTGTGAACCATTATGTCTTGCAGGTAGAAAACTTTTGTCACGCGGTGCAAACTAATGGGGACTATCCGTGCCCGCTTGAATTTTCCCGGGGAACCCAGCACATGATGGATATGGTTTACGCCGCGGGCGGGCTGACGAAGTAGGAGAGTATAATGTCACAAGAGCCTGAAACGAAAGATGCCGAAGGCGATTTCGAAAGCATCTGGATGCGTCTTCTGAACGTCGTGATCATTGCGGTCCTGATGAGTTTTGCCAGCACGCTTTTGGGTTTTCTGACAGTTGCCCAATTCTTGATTATGCTTTTCAACAAGCGCCAGCCGAACGAGCAGCTTGCCGAGATCGGCACGACGATGGGCGTTTGGATGGCCAAGGCTGCCCGCTACCAGACCGGGGCAAGTGAGGTGAAGCCATGGCCTTGGACTGAGTTAGACTAGATCGAGCCTGAGGATATTCTGTGGTCCGGCATCACCCTTTGTCCATTGTTGGCCGGTGTCCGTGAAACCACCTGACAGATATATCGCTTTTGCTGCTGGATTGATTAGGTTCACTGTGAGGTAGACAGCCCGCGCCTTCGGGTACTGCTGCGCCAGATAAGACCGCAGAAGCATGCAACTCGCCTTGCCCAGTCCTTGGCCCTGCTTTGCCTGATCAATCATGAACATGCGAAGGCCTAGGGTGTCATGGCCCGCAAATGAATAGGTTTGATGATAGCGCCGGTCGATGCGGAACATGCCGACGACTTTGTCATCTTTGCAAATGACGTGGATATCCATGTCAGGCGCGGGATCGGCCAATGCCTCAAGTGCTTGACCTGAAAATTGTTCCTGCTCCGCTTTCACCCGCACGCTCCGGAGTTGATCCGAGAGTGCGGGCGTGAGCGGAGTTATGGAAATCGTCACCCTTCCATCGCTTCCAATTCATCAATGAACCCCTCAATCATGGACAATCCCTTGTCCCAGAACGATGGATCGGATGCGTCCAGCCCAAAGGGTGCCAGCAGTTCTTTGTGATGCTTGGACCCACCCGCACGCAGCATGTCGAAATACTTCTCACGGAAGTCGGGATCGCCTTCTTCGTAAACCGCATAAAGCGCGTTCACGAGACCGTCGCCAAAAGCATAGGCATAAACGTAGAAAGGCGAGTGCACGAAATGTGGGATGTAGGACCAGAAAGTCTCATACCCTTCTGCAAATTCGAAGACGGGCCCAAGGCTTTCAGCCTGCACCGACATCCACAATGCGTTGATATCGTCAGGTGTCAGTTCCCCTTCGGCGCGGGCGGCGTGCAGTTTGCATTCAAAGTCGTAGAATGCGATTTGCCGAACAACC
>CAYLMZ010000049.1:0-16758 GCA_964385035.1 uncultured Loktanella sp. | reverse complement strand
GCATCGGCAATGTCCGTATGATACCCGATGATCCGTTCGCGCGACCGCGCTGAAAAAGTGATCATGTTCATCAAGGGCTGCATCGCCTCGACCGCGCCTGCCAGTTGATAGGACAATACCGGATTGCCAGCCGCATCAACGAGTGCGCGATGAAAGGCAACGTCTGAGGCGCAGAATGCCTCATCAGTCAGGCCCGGTTGGGATTGCCTGTGCGCTTCTGCCCGCATGGTCGCCAGATGGTCGGCCGTTCTGCGTTCTGCTGACAAGGGGGCGCAGGCCCGTTCGAGCGCATAGCGCGCCTCGCAGGCAGTGGCAAAGCTGATCGCGTTCATCGACAACAGAAGCGTCGAGGTCGTGATCTGCTGACCATAGGCATCCTCAAACCGCAGGCGGTTCACAAAAGCCCCACCGGTTGCGCCACGTTGTGTCCTGATCAGCGATTGTGCCCCCAGTCTCTTGAGTGCCTCGCGCACAGTGGGGCGGGAGACTTCAAACTGTTCGGCCAGTTCGGCCTCTGACGGGAGCCGCTCATCCACGGGAAGGGCGCCAGAGATGATCGCATCCTTGATCGCTTTGGCGATCTGGGCTGACAGGTCAGCGGGGTTTTTGGGGTCAATTTTCATTTGTCTGACATTTATTGTTTGTCTGGCAATTAAACGTCTGACATATGGTAAAGCAAGCATTGAGTCGTCACATGCGCAGTTGGGAGGCTGATCATTGTCGCAACTTGTTCGGGCCTCGCTTTGGCTATCCTTCTTTGTTGTGATCCTGTTGTCATGGGCGATGATGTATTTCATGGCGATTGATATGGATCTGGACTGGATCGGCCGTCCCGGACCGATGGGACAGGCGATGGCAGATATGGACCCGCGTATGCCCATGGATATGCCGATGGCCCGGTTTGGGCCGCTCTTTGCCATGTGGGCGATCATGATGGCTGCCATGATGCTGCCCACGATGGTGCCGACGCTGACCACCTATGAAAAGCTGATGGTCAGCGCCGATGGCACGCGGGCAGGCTGGCTGGGTGTTTTGCTGGGGTATTTCATTGTCTGGGTCGCCTTTGCTGCCTTGATCGCTGGTGTGCAGCTTGCGTTGCTTTATGGCGGGATCATCAACATGCTGGGGATCGGGGTGAAGTGGTTCTCGGTCGCGTTGCTGTTTGCGGTCGGTGCGTTCCAGTTCACCAAGGCCAAAGAGACTTGCCATGGTGTCTGCCATGCCCCGATGACCTATTTTCTGGGCCACTGGCGCACCGGTTTTGGTGGTGGTTTGCGCATGGGGCTTGGCTTGGGCGCATTTTGTGTGGGCTGTTGCTGGGGCTTTATGGCCCTTGGCTTTGTGGGCGGCGTCATGAGCCTGTTGTGGATGGGCCTTGCCACCTTGTTGATGATTTTTGAGAAACTGCCCGACATTGGGCATCATGTGATCAAGCCAACCGGTGTCGTGTTGATCGCCGCCGCCGTGGCTTTGGCATTTTACTGAAGGAGACGCGAAATGGCTGAAAAGAACAGAGCACCGGCGGACCGTTTGCCGATTTCGCAGCGGATTGATCAGCGGATGGAAAGCAATCCGCTGCGCCGCAAGATGAAACCCACCGAATGGGCCATTAAGGGTGAGTTGTTCCTCAACTGCTCTTGCACTGTGTTTTGCCCCTGTGTTGTCAGCCTTGGTGCTCATCCTCCGACCGAAGGGCATTGTCACGCGTGGATGGCCATCGCGATTGATGAGGGCCATTTCGAGGGCGAGGATTTGTCGGGTCTGAACGTCGGCCTGTTGGTCGATATTCCGGGCCGGATGGCTGAAGGCAACTGGCGTGTGGCCGCATATGTCGATGAGCGCAGCACCCAGAAAGCCTATAACGGCATCCTGAAGATCTTTAGCGGGCAGGCGGGCGGCACAACTGGTCTGTTCACCATGCTTGTCTCCGAGATCATCGGTGCCGAGCGCGAAAAGGTTGAGATCGTCCGCGAGGGCACCAAGCGTGGCATCTACATCGGGCGGAAAATTCAGGGCGAGATCGAGATGATGAAGGGTGCAAGCCCCGATCATCCTGTGATGGTCAGTAACTCAAAATACTGGATGGGTCCGGACATTATTGCCGCGCAAGGCACAAAATCGAAGGTCCGCGACTATGGGCGCGTCTGGGACTTTGGCGGCAAATCGGCCGAGATTTGCCCCATAGACTGGAAAGGCCCCAAGCCGTGATCACGCCCGAGTATTGCCGCACCATGGCACGCTATAATGCGTGGCAGAACGACGGCTTGCGCGCGATGATTGGCGGAATGGAAACAAGCGACCTGACCGAGGATCGCGGTGCCTTCTGGGGCTCGATCATGGGCACGCTCAACCACGCCCTTTGGGGCGATCATATCTGGATCAGCCGCTTTGATGGTGGGGCGCAAACGGATGTCGATCTATCGGACAGCCCTGCCTTTACCCCGACCCCTGCCGTTTGGGCCGCCGAGCGGTTCCGCATGGATGCGCGCATTACCCTTTGGGCTGAGAGCATCAGCGCGCTTGATTTGGTCGGAGAGACCGCATGGTTTTCCGGTGCTATGGGCAAAGAGATGTCCAAGCCCAAAGCCCTTTGCGTGATGCAAATGTTCAATCACCAGACCCATCATCGTGGTCAGGTGCATCAGATGCTGACGTCCTTGGGCCTGCGGCCCAACGACACTGATTTGCCCTTTATGCCGGAGTAAAACCTAATGGCAGTCATCGCTCCCTCGCGCCGGATCCGGCGCACCCCTTTTACCGCCGGTGTCGAAGCCGCTGGTGTCAAAGGCTACACGGTCTATAACCACATGTTGCTGCCCACGGTGTTTCGCAGTGTGGAAGAGGATTACCATCATCTGAAAACGGCTGTTCAGGTGTGGGATGTTGCGGTCGAGCGACAGGTCGAGTTGCGCGGCCCCGATGCCGCCCGTTTGATGCAGATGCTGACCCCGCGTGACTTGCGTGGCATGCTGCCCGGCCAGTGTTTCTATGTTCCGATTGTGGATGAGACAGGTGGTATGTTGAACGATCCGGTTGCGCTGAAACTGTCCGAGGATCGCTGGTGGATTTCCATTGCCGACAGTGACCTTTTGTTTTGGGTGAAAGGTCTGGCTTACGGCTATCGCTTGGATGTGCTGGTGGATGAGCCTGATGTTTCGCCTTTGGCCGTGCAGGGGCCTTTGGCCGATGATTTGATGGCCCGCGTCTTTGGTGATGCGGTGCGCGCCATCAAGTTCTTTCGGTTTGGCTGGTTTGATTTCAACGGTGTCAGCCTTGCTGTCGCCCGTTCGGGGTATTCCAAACAGGGCGGATTCGAGATCTATGTCGAGGGCACGGCAAATGGCATGCCGTTGTGGAACGCCTTGATGGAAGCGGGCAAGGATCTGGATGTGTATGCCGGGTGTCCCAATCTGATTGAAAGGATCGAGGGCGGATTGCTGTCTTATGGCAATGACATGACCCGCGAAAACACGCCGCATGAATGTGGGCTTGGGCGGTTTTGCTCTACCCAGACCGCGATCGGCTGTGTGGGGCGTGATGCTTTGTTGCGTGTTGCCAAGGAAGGCCCCACCCAACAGGTCCGCGCGATTGCCATTGATGGCGATATCCCGGCCTGCGATCGTCCATGGCCGCTCATGGCGAAGGGCAAAAAAGTGGGGCAGGTGACGTCGGCTGCGAAGTCGCCTGACTTCGGCACGAATGTGTCCATCGGTATGGTGAAAATGACCCATTGGGATCAGGATACTGTGCTTGAAGTGGCCACACCTGAAGGCCCACGCGCAGCGACCGTCCACGAGAATTTCTGGATCTAGAAGATGTGACTGCTGCCGGTGCCTCCGGCGGGAGTATTTTTGGCAAAATGATGAGGAGAGACAGCAATGTTCAATGCATTGGTGGTTGAAAAGAACGAAGACGGCAAGACCAGCGCATCTGTGCAGCAGATCACTGAGGATCAATTGCCTGCCGGTGACGTGACTGTCGCGGTTGAATACTCAACGGTGAACTACAAGGATGGTTTGTGCATCGGACCGGGCGGTGGTTTGGTCCGCAATTATCCGCACGTGCCAGGGATTGATTTTGCGGGGACCGTCGAGACGTCGGATGATCCACGCTACAATCCCGGCGACAAAGTGGTTCTGACCGGCTGGCGCGTAGGCGAGGCCCATTGGGGGGGCTATGCGCAGAAAGCCCGCGTGAAGGCCGATTGGTTGGTGCCCTTGCCGGCAGGTCTGGACACACGGGCTGCGATGGCCGTCGGGACCGCTGGTTTTACTGCGATGTTGGCCGTGATGGCACTTGAGGATCATGGCATCAAGGATGGCCCCGTGCTGGTCACAGGGGCTGCGGGTGGTGTTGGGTCGGTGGCGACAGCCATTCTGGCCAAATTGGGCCATGAGGTCGCCGCGGTCACGGGGCGTCCGGAGACGGCTGACTATCTGACAAGCCTTGGCGCGACACAGATCGTCGCCCGTGAAGAGATCAACGAAACGACAAAGCGCCCGCTTGAGGCTGAAACCTGGGGCGGCTGCGTCGATGCCGTCGGTGGCGAGATGCTTGCCCGTGTGTTGGGCCAGATGAAATACGGTGCCTCTGTCTCGGCTGTTGGTTTGGCCGGTGGGGCGGGTTTGCCCGCCACGGTCATCCCGTTTTTGCTACGCGGTGTGAACTTGCTCGGTATCGACAGTGTGATGCAGCCTTACGACAACCGTGTGCGCGCATGGCAGCGGATTGCGTCGGATCTTCCAATGGATAAGCTGGAGGCGATGATACAGCCTGCGGTCATGTCCGACCTGCCGGACCTTGGGCGCGGTATCCTTAAGGGCCAGGTCAAGGGCCGTGTTGTGGTGGATGTAAACGCCTAAAGCGCGATGTCGCAAACAGACAAGTTGAGCCGCCGAAGACGTTGTTTTTGGCGGCTTTTCTTTGGAAATATGGCGTTTCCGGAATGCGTCCCTTGAGCGTGAATGTCGTTTTTGAGATATTCGCGCCGTTAATTGCTTCTCCGATCGCTGAATCTGCGCTACGCTCGTTGCATAAAAAATAAGCAACGGGGAACAAACTATGGCACTTAAACCGCCTCTCATGGATCTGCCGATCAAAACGGCACAGAGCGGTTTTTATCGCGGCTTTACCAAAGACGTGACAATTACTGCAAAATTACTCGTGGGCGCCCTCATTATTTGGGCGGTCGCATTTCCGGATCAAGCAGCCTCTGTCCTTGGTTCGATCAACTCAATTATTCTGGCCTCATTCAGCACATGGTATGTCTATGCGATGGCGTTTTTTGTCATCCTGTGTCTGGCCTTGGCACTCTGGCCCGCGTCAGGACGGCTGAAGCTTGGCATGCCTGACGACAAGCCCGAGTTTTCGAATTTTTCCTGGTTCTCGATGATGTTCGGGGCAGGGATCGGGATCGGCATGCTAACCTTTGCCACCGCAGAGCCCATGTATCACTGGGGCGCGAACCCTGCGACGATCACGGGTGAAACGGTTGGTAGTACAGCTGGCAACGTGCGTGACGCCTACATCTGGTCCTTTACCCATTGGGGTCTGGCGGCTTGGGCCTCTTATGCGATTGTTGGTCTTGCGCTGGGTTATTTCTCGTATCGTCGTGGTCTGCCGTTGACGATCCGGTCTGCATTGACACCGATTTTCGGGAAATCATTGTCTGGTCCAATCGGCCACGTCGTTGACGTGGTTGCAGTTGTGGCGACCGTCCTTGGTGTTTCACAGACGCTTGGGTTTGGTGTTGAGCAGTTCATTTCCGGTCTTGTGCGGATCGGCGTTGGTGACTGGCTACAGGTGACCGCTGCTGATGGATCGGTGAGCGCATCGACCGCTGGCATCATTCTGGCATTGGTCGTGATCATGGGGGCTTCGACCCTGTCGGCTTTGTCGGGTGTTGGCAAAGGCATCAAGTGGCTATCGAACATCAACATGGGGCTGAGCTTTTTCCTGCTGGCCTTCTTCCTGATCTTCGGGTCGACCTTCTTTGGGTTGCAGGCGCTGTTCGTGGGCATTTGGGATTATATCGTATCAATCCCTGGTAACCTGTTTGCGGTTTTCCAACCTGTTTCACTGAGCGCGTTTACAGAAGCAGCGCCTGCGGCGATTGCCTCTTTGCCTGCTGAGGATCTGGCGGCTGTACACAGTGCAGCGACAAGCCCGTGGGGCACGCTTGAAAGCTTTACCGAAGGGTTGCCAGCATCCGCTGCGAGCCTGCCCGCAGGTGACATTGCTGCCGCTTACGGCGCTGCCACCGAGGGCCGTCTGTCGGGTTGGCAGGGTGCCTGGACCATCTTCTACTGGGCATGGTGGATTGCATTTGCCCCGTTTGTGGGTGTCTTCCTTGCCCGTATCTCGCGTGGTCGTACCGTGCGAGAGTATGTCCTTGGCGCGCTGATCATTCCGGCTGTGATGTGTTTTGTGTGGTTTGCCATCGTTGGTGGTACGGCCATCGACCTGGAATTGTCGGGTGAAGCGGCAGGTGCCATTGCGGGTGCAGGTCAGTCGGATCAGCTCTTTGCGATGCTGGCTGTGATCCTGTCCGATAGTTTGGCCTGGATCATGTCTGTGATCGTGGTCGTCCTGTTGCTGACCTATCTGGTCACGTCGGCTGACTCGGCTGTGTTGATCATCAACACGATCAATGCTGCAGGCGACGAAGGTCCAAAGGCCCGTCCGCATATCCTATTCTGGGGTGCTGCTTTGGCCTTGGTCGTTGGTGGCCTGATCATCGCGGGTGGTCTGGGCGCCATTCAGACCGCCATGGTTATCGGCGCGTTGCCGTTCAGTGTCGTGATGGTGCTGATGGGTATCGCCTTGGTCAAAGGCATCTGGCGCGATAGCCGCCGCGAGGCGTCTGGCGTGACTTCAACTGTGCCGGAAGGTGGTACGCCTGCCGAATAGGCGGGTCTGGCATAATCTAAACCAAGTGGCCCCTGCGCATTGGCGCGGGGGCCTTTTTTCTGTGCGCGGTTGACGCCCTGCTGGTGGCCCTAGATCACTTGCAAGAGCAGCTTGCAGAGGTGTACGTGTCCAAATCCCCCATCATTATGTGGTTTCGTCGTGACTTGCGTCTTGGTGATCATGAGGCCCTGACCGCCGCCGCCTCATCCGGGCATCCCGTCATTCCATTGTTCATTCTTGATGAGATCACAGAACAAATGGGGGCTGCCCCGAAGATGCGGCTTGGTTTGTCGGTTGAGAGCCTCGCGGCTACTTTGGCTGACCATGACAGCACGCTGATCCTTCGTCGTGGTGAGGCGCTGTCGGTGTTGCGCGACGTGATCGCCGAAACAGGGGCAGGGGCCGTCTATTGGACCCGTCTCTATGACCCTGAGACCCGCACCCGTGATACCGATCTGAAGGCTGCGTTGCAGGATGATGGTATCACCGCAAAGAGTTTCGGCGGTCATGTCCTGTTTGAGCCGTGGACGGTCGAGACCAAGACCGGCAATTTCTACAAGGTTTATACCCCGATGTGGAAATCAGTGCGTGATCGTTCGGTGCCAGAGACGATCCCGACCCCCGGCAAAATTCCGGCCCCGGAGAGCTGGCCTGAAAGTGATACGCTTGCTGATTGGCGGATGGCTGCCGCGATGCGACGTGGCGCAGAAGGTCTGACGCGGCATTGCACCGTGGGCGAGCGGGCCGCCACAAGCCGTTTGGGTGCGTTCATTGCCAACAGCGTCGCCAACTACAGCGCCAACCGCGACTTGCCCGCAGTGGATGGCACATCGCGGTTGTCTGAGAACCTGACTTACGGAGAGATCAGTCCCCGACAGTGCTGGCATGCCGGATGGCGCGCTTTGCATGATGGCAAGGCCGATGCCGAAGTCTTCCTCAAAGAACTGGTCTGGCGTGAATTTGCCTATCATCTGGCGTTTCACACGCCACGGATCACCTCTGGCAATTGGAAAGAGGATTGGGATGCTTTTCCCTGGAATACCGATGACACAACCGCGGATGTGCAGGCGTGGAAGCGGGGGCGCACGGGTATTCGTTTTGTCGATGCTGCCATGCGCGAGATGTATGTGACCGGCACGATGCACAACCGCGGGCGGATGATCGTGGCCTCTTATCTGACCAAACATCTAATGTCGCACTGGAAGATTGGTCTTGATTGGTTTGCCGATTGCTTGATCGACTGGGACCCTTGCAGCAACGCGATGTGCTGGCAGTGGTCGATGGGGTCTGGACCTGACGCGACCCCTTACTTCCGTGTTTTCAATCCGGTCACGCAGTTGGACAAGTTCGACAAAGACCACAGCTATGTGAGCCGCTGGATCGCCGAAGGCTATCGCAACCCTTCGCAGGATGCTTTGCGCTATTTCGAGATGATCCCCAAGTCGTGGGACATGGCCCCGACCGATGCTTATGTGTCGCCCATAGTGTCGCCGGAAGAGGGACGCAAACGCGCTTTGTCTGCGTATGAAAACCGTGGCTTTTAACCAATTAAAAAAACATATGTCTATTTTTGAACGTTTTCCGTGACTTCGCCGTATCAAAGGTTAACTTCACAACCAACAAGCGGCGACAAACCGCCGCACCACGACTAAGACGACAGGAATGCCCATGATCTTGACCAGCACCGAAGGCCAAACCGGCCTGCCACGATATTTTGCGCGTGTTTGGGATCAGGCCAGTGACCTCAAGAAAGGACGGATTGATATCTATCTGCCGGATGGGCGCCAGTTCCGTGCCGAAGGCAAAGAGCCGGGTCATGTGGCCGAGGTGCACGTGCACAACAATGATCTGTTTGCGCGCACTGTCCGTGAAGGCGATATGGGCTTTTCGGAGGCCTATCTGGATGGGTGGTGGACCACCCCTGACCTGATGGCGGTCATGGATTTCATGCATGATGAGGCCGATCACATTTACGACGGGTTCCCGGCCCAGAAGTTGATCCAGTTTTACGAGCGCGTGCGGTTCTGGATGCAGCGTAATTCAAAGACACAGGCCCGCAAGAACATCAGCTACCACTATGATTTGGGCAATGAATTCTACGGCCTCTGGCTCGATGACACGATGACCTATTCATCGGCGATTTTTGAGACAGGTCAGGAAAGCACGGAAGCGGCACAAACGGCTAAATACGCCAGCATGATCGATCAGATGGGCGCCAAAGAAGGCGACCATGTGCTTGAGATCGGTTGTGGTTGGGGTGGCTTTGCCGAATACGCCGCCAAAGAACGCGGGATCAAGGTCACGGGACTGACCATCAGTCAGGAACAGCATGACTATGCCGTCGCACGGATGGCCAGGGCTGGCTTGTCCGACATGGTCGATATCAAATTGCAGGACTACCGCGACGAGACCGGCCATTACGACGGTATTGCCAGCATCGAGATGTTCGAAGCCGTAGGCGAACAGTACTGGCCGACCTATTTCAAGACGGTGCGTCAGTGCCTCAAGCCCGGCAAGAATGCCACTTTGCAGATCATTACAGTCAAGGACGAGCGCTTTGAGAGCTACCGAAAAACTGTTGATTTTATTCAAAAATATATTTTCCCGGGGGGGATGCTGCCGGGACCGACTGTGCTGCGCGAACAAGTCCGGCAGGCGGGTCTGGATGTCAAAGGCTCAATCGAATTCGGCAAGAGTTACTCGCTGACTTTGCGCCGGTGGCACGAGTCATTTAACGAAAAATGGGATCAGATTGCGGCTTTGGGATTTGATGATCGTTTCAAGCGGATGTGGGATTTTTACCTGACCTCTTGTGCTGCGACATTTGATAGCCGAAACTGCGATGTAACGCAGATCACCGTGACGCGCCCTGCCTGAAGCTGGTTTGGCCGTCCGGCCAAGTAGAAGGAAGCAATCTGATGCCCACAGCCGGGCGCCTTGCTGGTGCGATTACGTTTGGTTTGTTCGGGTGGTATCTGGCCACCATCACTGTTGGCGTCTTTCCTGAATCGCGCCCGCCCGGATATTGGTTTCCTTTGTGCACTTTGGTTGCATTGGTGCTGGGGTGGCGGTTTTGCGGCGGACGCGCGGGCCGTGGCTTTAACGCCGCGACAAGCATTGGCCTGACAACTGGCGTGGCGATTGCTTTCTGGGTCATCTTTGCGCTGGCTTTTGATCAGATGATCGAGAACGGCATGCGCCTGCGCTATGGCGGTCCGATGGAGGCGGCTGTTGATACCTTTGGGCTGATGGCGGATTGGGCTGTGGCCTTTTACGCGATCCCGCTTGTGGCAACCTTGTTGATTGGGTCGCTGGTGTGCGCCTACATCACGGAAGTTTTTGCACGAAAGTATCCCTAACGCATGGATCTTTTTGTTTACGGCACGCTGCGCTCACATGCGCTGATGGCGGCCGTCGCCGGACCGGGCCGGCTTGATCCTTTAGACGCCTCTTTGGCAGGCTACGCCGTCTTTCCGATGGCGGGAAATGTTGTGCCGTTTATTGCACCACAATCCGGCGCCAAGGCTGAAGGCCTGCTGTGGCGGGGTTTGACCCCAGCACAAATGGCCCGTCTTGATGCCTATGAGGGTGCCTTTGGCTATGGCTTTCAGACTGTCACGGTGCAGACGCCTTTGGGTGACATGCAGGCTCAGGCCTATATTCCGCCACCTGATTTCGCGCGCGCAGAGGGTGCGTGGTCTCTGGCTGATTGGGAGGCGGGCCATCTTGCCCCAGCTGTTTTGGCCGCCCAAGAACTCTTTGCCCATGACCCAGTGCCTGATCACGCAACGTTGCGATCAATGTGGCCCATGATTGAGGCGCGTGCGTGGTCCAAGCATCGTGCGGCCCAAGCAGATGCAACCGTCCGCTACCAGCCTCGTGCAGGTGATTATCAAGCGGTGCCAACTTCGCCTCCGTTGGGTCGGTTTTTTCGGTTCCAGAGCTTTGAAGTCACGCATCGTCGCTTTGACGGGGCGATGTCTGATGTCATGTCCAGAGAGGCGTTCTGGGGCATCGATGCGGCCTTCGTGCTGCCGTACGACCCGGTCCGGGACCGTGTGTTGCTAGTAGAGCAGTCACGGCTTGGCCCGCAGTTGCGCGGTGATCCCAACCCGTGGATGCTGGAGCCGATCGCCGGTATCATTGACGCACGTGAAACCCCGCAAGACACCGCGCTGCGGGAGGCCCATGAAGAAGCGGGGCTCGCAGGCCTTACGCTGCATGAGGCAGGGCAATTCTACATCTCACCCGGAAACGCGACTGACTATTTCTATACCTTTGTAGGTGTCTGTGAACTGCCTCAGGCTGATCCATATGCGGGTGGACTTGCGAGTGAGGGAGAAGATCTGCGTTTGCATCCTTTGTCCTTTGACAGCGCCATGGCGCTGGTTGAAACCGGCGAAGTGCAAACGGCACCAGCCTTGCATTTGCTTTATTGGTTGGCGCGAAACCGTGAACGGCTCAGAGGCTGATGCGAAGCACTGCACCTTGATGTTCGCAGGCGCGAACCCTAAACCTGACACAGCTATTTTGAGGGGCGAGGCATGACTATTCGAAACGATCTGGCAGCGGCTGTTGGGAATACCCCATTGATCAAGCTGCGCGCGGCCTCTGAGGCCACTGGTTGCACCATTCTGGGCAAGGCAGAATTCCTGAACCCTGGACAGTCGGTCAAGGACCGCGCTGCGCTTTTCATGATCAAGGATGCGATTGCCCGCGGTGATTTGCGCCCTGGTGGCACGATCGTGGAAGGGACTGCTGGGAACACCGGTATTGGTCTTGCTCTGGTTGGGGCCTCGATGGGGTTCAAGACCGTGATTGTCATTCCGGAAACGCAAAGTCAGGAAAAGAAAGACATGATCCGCGTGGCGGGTGCCACTTTGGTGGAAGTGCCTGCTGTTCCTTATGCAAACCCTAACAACTACGTCAAATATTCGGCGCGGCTGGCGGCAGAACTGAACAAAACGGAACCCAACGGGGCTGTTTGGGCCAACCAATTCGACAATGTGGCCAACAGGCAGGCCCATATCGAAACCACAGCGCCGGAGATCTGGGAACAAACTGGGGGCAAGGTAGATGGCTTTACCTGTGCTTGCGGTTCTGGTGGCACTTTGGCAGGGGTAGGGGCATATCTTCAGCCCAAGGGCGTCAAGGTCGGCATTTCTGATCCTAACGGATCGGGTCTGTTCAAGCTCTTTACGGGTGAAGTGCCTCCGGCGGGCGACTCGATTACCGAAGGGATTGGTCAGGGCCGGATCACCGCAAATCTTGAGGGTTTTACCCCTGATTTCGCATATAAAATTCCGGATGCCGAAGCTTTGCCCATTGTCTTTGATCTCTTGCAGGACGAGGGGCTGTGCATGGGGGGCTCTACGGGCATCAATATCGCGGGGGCGATGCGTCTGGCTCGCGAAATGGGGCCGGGCCATACGATTGTGACGATCCTGTGCGATTATGGCACGCGGTATCAATCCAAGATCTTCAATCCTGCCTTCCTGCGGTCCAAGGGTTTGCCTGTGCCTGCGTGGCTGGAAGCTGAGGTCGATGTGCCCGCAGTGTTTGAGGACGTATGATCCGTCAGCTTCTTTCTGCGCTGTTGATGGCGATTTGTTGTGCGTTCTTTGCTGCATCCGCAGCCGCACAGGAGACCGGTGCGTCAGCGCCCGCGGCCGACCGCGCAGTGCCGAGTGCTGAGGACACGTTCGAACGGATCGCACGCCGTGCCGAGGAACTTGCTGCGAATGAAGAGGCCTCGCCTTTTGCAATCACGCGTTTGCGGGCCGAACTTGTCACCTGGCGAGATTTTTTTCTTGAACAAGCCAATGCCAATGCTGGCCGACTGGCCACGATCAATGACCAGATTACCGCCCTTGGTCCTGTGCCTGACTCTGGCGAAGAACCACAGGCCGTGGCTGAACGGCGTGCCGTCCTTTTGGATCAACGCGCCAATTTGATTGCACCACGTTTGCTGGCAGAGGAATCGCGCGCCCGTGCCGAAGGGTTGATCCGGGAATTCGATGCCCGTGTCTTGCAAGATGAGGCGGACGCGCTGACGGCCCGTGGTCCAAGCCCTTTGAGCCCATCAGCAGGTGCCGAGGCGGTGACATCGGTTGTGACGTTGTTCGGCATCATTGCGACCGAGCTGTCGGTCGGGGTTGCCGCACGTTTTCAGTCGGGTGCACTTGGCGGCGTGCTGCCGCGTGCTTTGGCCATTCTGGCTGTTGGTGCATTGCTGTTGAGTGTTGTCAGGGGCCTTGTGACCCGTTGGCGCAGCACAATGTCAGATCGACGCGGCAGATGGTGGCCGTTGGTTCGCTTTGTGGTGTCTTTCATCCAGATCCTTGTGCCACTCTTGGGTCTGCTTGCCGTCGCTGAGGCGCTGGAGCTTTTGGGCGTGTTCGGATTGCGCGGCGCTGACATGGTGGCCGCGATCCCCGAGGCTGGTTTTTGCGCGATCTTTGGTTGGTGGGTGGCGCGGCACGTTTTCCCCGAAGGCCGTTTTGCAGGCTATCTGAACTACCCCGAAGACACCCGCCGATCCGGTCGGCGCTACACAATGGCAATTGCCTGGGTGTCGACCTTGGCGGTTCTGATTTCTGCCGGACTACGCACGGTCGAAATATCAGCGCAAGGGGTGGCGGCGACGCAGTTTCCGGTGCTTGTGTTGCTCGGCGTGCTTTTGTGGCGACTGGGACGGGTCATTGCTGTCCCTCCTGAGCACGACGGCAACGAACAAGACCCGACAGGCGGGCGGACACGGGCTTTGATCGGGCGCTATGCCACAATCGTGGCAGTCGGCGCGCCTGTCTTGGCTGCTCTTGGCTATGGCTTTGCAGGGGCATCGTTGATGTCGGCGTCCCTACAGTCTTTGGGGTTGGTTGCCGTCGTCTTCCTGATGCAAAGGATTTTGCATGATTTGCTCGAGGTGCCACCGGATGACGGGGACTACAGGGGCATTTTTGCTTTGCTGCCGGTCTTTGCTTCTGGGGCCTTGTTTCTTGTCAGCGCACCGATCTTTGCCTTGATCTGGGGCGCACGTGTCGACGACCTGTTGGAGCTTTGGTCACGTTTCCGCGAAGGTTTTGCCATTGGTGAAACCCGTTTGTCTCCCACCGATTTTCTGGCCTTTGTCCTTGTGTTTGCCTTTGGATACGTGCTGACACGGTTTGTGCAGGGATTGCTGCGCAAGTCGGTCTTGCCGCGCACACGGTTGGATCTGGGGGCTCAAAACGCTGTCGTTGCGGGTTTTGGCTATGTAGGTATCATCCTCGCTGCGATTTTCGCGATTACAACTGCCGGTCTTGATCTCTCCAACCTCGCGATTGTTGCCGGTGCTTTGTCGGTGGGCATTGGTTTTGGCCTTCAGAACATCGTCTCGAACTTTGTGTCGGGAATTATCCTGCTGATCGAACGCCCGGTGTCCGAAGGGGACTGGATCGAGGTCGCGGGACAGATGGGGTATGTGCGGGCGATCTCTGTGCGCTCGACCCGGATCGAGACGTTTGACCGGCGTGATGTCATCATCCCCAATGCCGATCTGGTCAGCGGTCAGGTCACGAACTGGACGCGGGGCAATCTTGTTGGTCGTGTGATTGTGCCGGTCGGTGTGGCCTATGGCACTGATGTCGATCAGGTCACGACCATTCTGCAAGACATTGCTGAGCGCCATCCGATGGTTGTCATGGATCCGCCACCTGCGGTGATTTTCCAGGGGTTTGGTGCTGATTCACTTGATTTTGAGATACGCGCGATCCTGCGCGATGTGAATTATGTCCTATCGGTCAAATCCGAAATGAATCATGAAATTGCCAAGAAGTTCGCTGAAGCTAGCATTGAAATCCCATTCGCGCAGCGCGACATTTGGTTGCGCAACCCTGAAGTGCTCAAAGGAGATGCCCAATGACCGAAGCTTTGTTTCGCAAAGATGCGTATGCGCGCGAGGCTTTTGGCAAGGTCGAGGCGATCACGGAAGAGGGCGGGATTATCCTTGATGGGTCCCTATTCTATCCCACGTCAGGTGGTCAGCCCGGAGACAGCGGTCTGCTGAAATGGTCGGGCGGCGAGATTGAAATTGCCACGGCTGTCAAAGGTGAGGGTGACACCATCATTTTGATCCCTGCGGAACCTGCGGGGCTCCCGCCGATTGGGCAGAATGTGACTCAGGTTCTGAATTGGGACCGTCGCTACAGGCATATGCGTGTTCACACAGCGTTGCATTTGCTTTCTGTGGTTATACCGCTGCCTGTTTCGGGCGGGTCTATTGCGACCGAGAAGGGCCGCCTCGATTTCGATATGCCTGACGCACCAGAAGACAAGGCCGCGTTGGAAGCTGACCTGAACCGGTTGATTGCTTGTGACATGGATGTCTCGGAGGAATGGATCACTGACGCAGAGCTTGATGCCCAACCTGACCTTGTCAAAACGATGTCTGTGCAGCCACCCCGCGGATCAGGACGCATTCGTCTGGTGCGTATCGGAGTAGGGCCCGAGACGGCTGACTTGCAGCCCTGCGGCGGTACGCATGTGGCCAATACCTCTGAAATTGGCCGTGTCCGGTTGGGCAAGATTGAAAAGAAGGGCCGCCAGAACCGGCGTGTCTATCTTCATCTGGAGTAAGCCATGAGGTGTATTGCTCGAGCGGTCATTGTTTGTCTGTGTCTGGCGGTGCCTGCGCAGGCCCAGCAAATCCGTGGCTGCACGGCTCAGGAAGAGCGCATCGTCTTGCAGTCGCTTGATGCCGCCAAAGACCTGACCGTGAAAGCCGCAGCCGCTGTTGGGGATACACCCGAATATGCCCGATGGTTCGGGGACTATTCACAACTGAATGCCCAGAAAGTGCGCGCCAGTCTTAAATCGATTGTGACTGCGATCCGCAGCGGTGCTGTGACTGCCCAATGCGAGCAGATCGAACCAGACGGGTGTTCCACCAGTGAATACGCCTTTGTTTATTCTGACAGGCCTTATCATATGCACCTGTGCCCGTCATTTTTTGAACTTCCGACTTTGGCCGCTTTGCGCCCCGGTGCGCGGCAGAGTGAGTTTGGCACCCGCGAGGGCACGATCGTGCATGAGATTTCGCATTTTCATCTTGTCGCGGGCACGCATGACCATTGCTATTCGCGCGGAGACTGTAGTCAGATGGCCCGGCGCGATGCGGCGCGCGCCATCGAGAATGCCGATAGCTACCAGTATTTCACTGAAGATGTGACCTATTTTGCGCGCCAGCCATTGCAGGATAAACCACCCCCAGCTCCACGGCCGAACCGCTAGAGCGGTGCTGCGAAATCAATCTGATTTTTGTGCCGCTGGGGTCTTGCAATGAACCCAGCTTGCGCGTTAAACCGCCGCTCACGGACAGGTGGCCGAGTGGTCGAAGGCGCACGCCTGGAAAGTGTGTAGGCGGGAGACCGTCTCCAGGGTTCGAATCCCTGTCTGTCCGCCACTTCCTTTTTTTTCTGATTTTGTTGTGGTGCCTTTAGGCTTTCAGCATTTGCACAAGCATCTGCGTCTTTTCCGCCAAGAGCTCTGGATTTGCGCGGGTCTCAACATTGAGACGGACAACGGGTTCGGTTGAGGAACTGCGCAAGTTGAACCGCCAATCTCCGAAAGACATGCTCAACCCGTCAAAATGGTCGACTTCATCGGCTTGATCACGCAGCGTTTGTTCGACCCGCGCGATTGCCGCCGGTGGATCGGTCAGACGGAAGTTTTGCTCCCCCGACGAGGGAAACTGCTGTTGCATCCCCGCGACCAGGTCTGCAAGTGGTTTCCCTGTCCGGCCCATCAATTCGATAATCTTCAGCCACGGCAGCATGCCGCTGTCGCAATACATGAAATCGCGGAAGTAGT
>CAYLMZ010000048.1:9328-16773 GCA_964385035.1 uncultured Loktanella sp. | reverse complement strand
AAAAGTCCAAAAACATGAAGGTCGAAATCACCGGTAAACTGCGCCCCGGTGTGACGGCCAAGGACATCACCCTGTCTGTCATCGGTGCAACCGGCACGGCTGGCGGGACAGGCTACGTCATTGAGTATTGCGGTGAAGCGATCCGCGATCTGTCGATGGAAGGTCGTATGACTGTCTGCAACATGGCCATCGAAGGCGGCGCACGCGCCGGTCTGATCGCACCAGATGAAAAGACGTTTGAATACTGCAAAGGCCGCCCACATGCGCCGAAAGGTGCAGCATGGGAAGCCGCGGTCGCCTATTGGAAAACGCTCTTCACTGACGAAGGCGCGCATTTCGACAAGGTCGTCACCATCAAGGGCGAAGACATCGCGCCCGTGGTCACATGGGGCACTTCGCCCGAGGACGTGCTGCCGATCACAGCTGACGTTCCAGCGGCAGATGACTTCGAAGGTGGCAAGGTCGGCGCGGCTCAGCGTTCGCTCGACTACATGGACCTAAAGCAAGGAACACCGCTCAAGGATATCGCTATCGACACAGTCTTTATCGGATCCTGCACCAACGGCCGGATCGAAGATCTGCGGGCGGCAGCCGAAATTCTCAAAGGCAAGAAGATCGCCGTCAAACGTGCGATGGTCGTGCCGGGTTCGGGCCTCGTGCGCGCGCAGGCCGAAGAAGAGGGTCTGGCGGATATATTCAAAGAGGCTGGTTTTGAATGGCGTCTGGCTGGGTGCTCGATGTGTCTGGCGATGAACCCCGACCAACTGGCCCCAGGTGAACGTTGCGCAGCCACATCCAACCGCAACTTCGAGGGGCGTCAGGGCCGCGGTGGCCGCACCCACCTGATGTCACCTGCGATGGCCGCCGCCGCCGCAATCACAGGCAAACTGACCGACGTTCGGGAGATGATGTAATGAAAGCGTTCACAAAACTCAGCGGCATCGCCGCGCCGCTGCCATTGGTCAATATCGACACCGATATGATCATCCCCAAGCAGTTCCTGAAAACGATCAAGCGTTCTGGCCTTGGTGCAAACCTTTTTGACGAGATGCGCTTCAACCAAGACGGGACCGAGATCGCAGATTTCGTACTCAACCAGCCGCAGTATCGTGAGGCGCAAATCCTTGTGGCTGGCGACAACTTCGGCTGCGGGTCCTCGCGCGAGCATGCGCCTTGGGCCATTGCTGACTTCGGGATCACTTGTGTGATCGCCCCCAGCTTCGCGGATATCTTCTATAACAACTGCTTCAAGAACGGCATCCTGCCGATTGCCTTGCCGCAAGAGCAAGTCGATGTGCTGATGAAAGACGCAGAGAAAGGGTCAAACGCCCGGATCGAAGTCGACCTCGAAGCACAGACGATCACGTCATCTGATGGCGATGTTTTCACCTTTGAAGTCGATGCATTCAAAAAGCACTGCTTGATGAATGGTCTCGATGATATTGGTCTGACCATGGAAAAGGCTGCATCAATCGACACCTACGAAGCCAAGGCAAGCGCAGAGCGTCCTTGGGTCTAAAGCATTCCAAAATCACGTAAAAAGCCGCCCAACCGGGCGGCTTTTTCGTTTTCAGGCCCATAAACTGACCGATTGCGCGGAAATCGGTTGCAATCGCGCATCACCTCGGGCTGAAATTGTGGCAATAATGTGTTCATTGGGGTCAGACGCTTGCGGGATAGCCCTTGCGTTCTGCACCATGTTTGCAATTGTAAAGAGAACGCCCGATGGATGGCGTCAGACCATAGGCCCGGAGACAAGCACCTGGGCGAAAGGAATTGAAGCGTGCTGCATCGCCTGCCCGGAGCCCTTGTGAGAGCCGTGCTGGTCGTGATCCTGGTGATCATGCCCTACGCGATTCTGGTTGAGCGCAGCGATGACAGTTCGCAGATCGTGGCACTTGCAGCTTTTTTTGCCGGGCTTTTTGCCATTGTCGAATACACGGCCAGCAGCCCGAGTCTTGTTGAATTTCGGGATGCGCCGCCGTTCAATCGTGTGCGGTTCGCGGCACTCTTTGCGACCGTATTCTGCCTTTCGGTGATTTTCCGCGGCGGAGAAGTTGCCTCTGAAGTGTCCTTTTTCTTTCAGCTCAGCGGATCGCAGATGGGCAAGACGATCGACTTCCCCTATTCGCCTGTCCGCCTGATGTTGGATCTGATGCCCAATGAAACGGCGCCGGAAGTCATTGACCGGATGCGCGATGCGATGGGACTGATCTTTATGATGGTGATCTTTTCGGTGATCTGGTTCGTGATCCTGCTGCGATTGTATCGCTGGCCACGCAGGAACGAAACATTCAACGTTTGGGTCAACCTGCCGACATTTGATCCAACCTCTGGCGGAGATGTCGTGAAGCGTCTGCGCCGCGATGCGCGTTTTAACATTTTGTTAGGATTTGCCGTTCCATTCTTGGCGCCGGGTGTGATCGCGCTGGTCAGCGTTTTTGGCACGCCAATTGATCTTGAAAGTACGCAAACCCTCGTCTGGACGCTTGCTGCATGGGCCTTTTTGCCTGCCAATCTGATCATGCGCGGGATCGCGATCAGCCACATCGCCTACATGATCGATGTGCAGCGCCGGCGCGCCTATGGCGACAGCGAGGTTGGTATCCAGCGCTATGCCTGATCTTTTGGGTGTGGGCGGCAGGAGCGGCGGCTGACACCTACCGGATTGCCACATTTGCCGCACCGCTCAGCCGGGATGGGCCAGGGCTGCTTTTGCGGGATATTCTGCGCGGTGAGGATGCAAGCATCCAAGGCATCGTCGCAGAGATCGAGGCGGTCTCGCCTGATATTCTTGTCCTGACCGATTTTGACTATGATTTGGACCTCGCTGGTCTGACGGCCTTTGCAGGTCTCTTTGGGGATACCTATCCCCACCGTTTTGCGCATCGTCCCAACGCGGGCATTGCGACCGGACTGGACATCGACGGGAACGGGCGCACAGGTGAGGCGCGTGATGCCTTGGGCTATGGGCGGTTTGCAGGTGACGGGGGGCTGGCTGTGCTGTCGCGCTACCCGTTCCATTTGGAAGGTTTCGAGGACCTCAGCGGACTTCTGTGGCGGGATTTGCCGGGTGCGACGCTTCCCAGCGGACCAGCAGGGCCTTTCTTTGGCGAAGCGGTACTTGATGTTTTGCCTGTGTCGTCGACCGGGCATTGGCAACTGCCCGTGATCTTGCCGGACAACGGGCACGTCGATCTGTTGGTCTTCGCAGCTACGCCGCCGGTTTTTGATGGGCCGGAGGATATGAACGGGTTGCGCGCACGGGACGAATTGCTGGTTTGGGAGCATGTGCTGGATGGTGTGTTCGGGCCAGTTCCGGACAGCTTCGTCGTCGTTGGTAATGCAAACCTTGATCCTGAAAACGGGCAGGGGAATCGGGCGGCGATGGCTGCGTTTCTGAACCGCGATGATCTGCAAGACCCGCACCTCGGCCAGCCCAATGCCGATTGGGGAAGTGATGGTCCGGGTGCATTGCGCGTCAGCTACGTGCTGCCGTCTTTGGACTGGCAGGTGATCGGCGCAGGGACCCGTTGGCCCGCGCCTGACGGTCTAGACGCTGGCAGTGCGCTGGTCGCTGGCCCCCACCGCCTTGTCTGGGTGGATGTCACCCGGTAGCCCCGCAAGCATGACGGTCTCAAGGTCGGTGGGTGCAAAATCGGGCAAGAGGCGCGCAAGTTTCGCGCCACCGATGTGATGGTCAAGCGCGTAGAGATAGCGCATTTCGCGCATTTCACGCGCCAGTTCCCAAAACGGGGACAACGCAGTCATCATCCACCACGGAAACGGCGATATCGTAAAACTACGCCGTGTGCGCTGCTCAAGCACGTCGCGTAGCGCGGTGAGGGTAAAGCTGTGGCCTGCAAAGGGGACGTCCTCAAAACTTGCCAGTTGCCCTCGTTTTTCGGCAAGCATGACAGCGGCCCGCGCCCAATCAGGCACATAGGCGTAAGCCTGCATCGTATCTGCGGGTGCCGCTGCGGTCAGTTTACCCTTGCTGATCTGGCGCATGACGAGCATGCTCATGATGTCACCATTGCCCGCGGGATCAATGAAATTACCGGCACGCAAAACGACCGTTTGAACCCCGCTGTCACGATAGCTTTGCTCCATCGCGATCCGGACCTTTCCCTTTTTGGTCGTGGCCCGCTGCGGCGTGGTTTCGTCGAATGTGCCAGACTGGTTGCCGAAGTTATAAACATTGCCAGGGAGAATGACGGTGGCCCCGCTGGCCTTGGCGGCTGCGATGACCTGAGCCGTGATCGCAGGGATCGAGTTTTCCCAGTCATGGTAGGCGGGCGGGTTCAGGCCATTGACGATGACATCTGCACCTATTGCTGCAGCGGTCATATCGCCCGATTTCCGGTCGTAGTGGCGGACCTGCCAACCGGCCGCGGCGAAGGCCTCGCTCGCGCGGCTGCCGATCTTGCCTGAGGCGCCGAGGATGAGAACTGTTTGTGTCATTGCGTTGCTCCTTGTTGGGTTGAAGCAAAACTCGCAATTTCAATATGGAATATAAATTGGCAAATTCTCTGTATCATGTATTCATTAATGAATGGATGCCGCACTCTCTAAATTGGACTGGTCACTGATCGAAGCCTTTTTGACTGTTGCTGAAACCGGCAGCCTGTCGGGCGCTGCGCGAAGGTTGGGAACCAGTCAGCCAACGCTTGGGCGTCAGATCAAGGCCATCGAAGATCAATTGGGGGCGGAACTCTTCCATCGCCAACCGCGTGGCTTTGCCTTGACTGAAACGGGGGCTGCGTTGGTTGCACCTGCAACGACGATGCGCGAGGCCGCCCGCCAGATCAGCCTGCGCGCAGCCGGACGTCAGGCCCAGCTTGAAGGCACGGTGCGGATCACCGCGAGTGTCGCCTTCTCGGTCTATCACCTGCCACAGATCATTGCGCAGATCAGGGCGCTGGAACCCCAGATCGCGATTGAGCTGGTACCAAGCGACACCACGAGCAACCTACTTTACCGCGAGGCGGATATCGCTGTGCGGATGTTTCGCCCGACCCAGCTTGACCTGATCACACAGCATCTGGGGGATATGTCTTTGGCCCTTTATGCAGCGAAGTCCTATCTGGATGCGCGCGGTCGTCCGCAGCATTTCAGCGAATTCGCACAACATGACTTTGTCGGATATGACAGCGCCACCGATATCGTCGATGGCTTCAACGCAGGCGGCGCAAACGTCACCCGCGATTTTTTCAAAACACGCTGCGATGACAACATCGCCTATTGGCAACTTGTCCGACAGGGGTGCGGGATCGGGATAGCGCAATGTTCGATCGGGCGCGGTGATCGGCTTGTAGAAGAGCTTGATCTGGGCGTGTCTTTGCCAGTGCTGCCTGTCTGGCTGACAGCGCATGAGGCCATGCGTCAGACCCCGCGTGTCAGACGGGTTTGGCAACTGCTTGAAAAGGGGTTGCGCCCCTTGGTGTCTTGAACCTCGCGGTTGGTCGCGCTAGGGGCTAGGCCAACCAAATTTAGCAAGGACAGACCCATGGCAAACCCATCCCTTTTGATCCTCGCCGGTGACGGCATCGGCCCCGAAGTTATGGACGAGGTAAAGCGGATCATCGGTTGGTTCGGCGACAATCGCGATCTGACGTTCGATGTATCCGAGGATCTGGTCGGTGGTGCCGCCTATGATGCCCATGGTGTGCCACTGCACGACGATACGATGGCCAAAGCGCAAGAGGTCGATGCCGTGCTTTTGGGGGCTGTTGGTGGTCCTGCCTATGACAACCTTGATTTCAGCGTCAAGCCAGAGCGCGGGTTGCTGCGGTTGCGTAAGGAAATGGACCTTTTTGCCAACCTGCGCCCTGCGCAGTGCTTTGATGCGCTGGCTGATTTCTCTTCCTTGAAAAAGGACGTGGTTGCGGGCCTCGACATCATGATCGTGCGCGAATTGACCTCTGGCGTCTATTTCGGTGAGCCGCGCGGCATTCACGTCGAAGACAACATGCGCGTCGGCGTCAACACCCAACGCTATACCGAAGCCGAGATCGAGCGCGCGGCACGCGCAGCTTTTGATCTGGCGATGAAGCGCGGCAAG
The DNA here is from genome assembly GCA_964385035.1 of uncultured Loktanella sp. Classification (GTDB taxonomy): domain Bacteria; phylum Pseudomonadota; class Alphaproteobacteria; order Rhodobacterales; family Rhodobacteraceae; genus Yoonia. The sequence goes on along the minus strand of CAYLMZ010000048.1, from coordinate 10,709 downwards.
AAGGTCTGCTCGATGGAGAAGGCCAATGTGATGGAAAGCGGTATCCTCTGGCGTGATGTCGTCACCGAGGTGCATGCCGATTACCCCGACGTTGAGTTGAGCCACATGTATGCCGACAATGGTGCGATGCAGCTGGTGCGTGCGCCCAAGCAGTTTGACGTGATCCTGACGGATAACCTCTTTGGTGACATTCTGTCTGACTGTGCCGCGATGCTGACAGGCTCGCTTGGGATGCTGCCATCTGCCTCCCTTGGCTTGCCAATGGCGAACGGGCGTCCAAAGGCCATGTACGAACCGGTGCATGGCTCAGCCCCAGACATCGCGGGCCAAGGCAAGGCGAACCCGATTGCCTGTATCCTCAGCTTTGCGATGGCGCTGCGGTATTCGTTCGATGAAGGCGCAGAGGCCGACCGTCTGGAAGCCGCAATTGAAAAAGTGCTGGCCGACGGTGCCCGCACTGGCGACCTGATGGGCCCAGAAGGCGGCACACCGCTGAGCACGACCGAGATGGGCGGTGTGATCCTCGCCGCCCTTGACGCCAGCCTTTAGCAATTTGGCACCGCGCCGGATGCACGCGCGGTGCCAGTTAGTCGCTTCAAGCAACGCTGCCTTGTGGCGGCGTGACTTGACACAGTGGGTTTTCGGGCGTTGATAGCGGTAACAGCTGATCAAGGACCTGACCTATGTCCCCGAATGCTAAAGGTGCGCTTCTTGCGCTGCTCGCTTTTGCGATCTTCTCGACCCACGATGTGATCGTCAAAACCCTTGGCGGGATCTATTCGCCGTTCCAGATTGTCTTTTACAGCGTATTGCTCAGCTTTCCGCTAGCCATGGTGATGCTGATGCGTGATGCGACGCCGGGCACGTTGGTGCCGCGCCATCCGTGGTGGTTGGCGTTGCGCACGGTGGCAGCCATGGCCACGGGTGTTTCGGCCTTTTATGCGTTCTCGGTGCTACCTCTTGCCCAGACTTATGCCATCCTGTTTGCCGCACCGTTGCTCATCACGATCCTTGCGATCCCTGTGTTGGGCGAAACCGTGCGCCTGCGCCGCTGGCTGGCCGTGCTTGTCGGGTTGGCGGGTGTGATGGTGGTGCTTCGGCCCGGTCAAACAGACCTCTCGTTGGGGCATCTGGCCGCTTTGGTCGCGGCTGTCGGTGGCGCACTTGCCTCGATCGTGGTGCGCAAGATCGGCGCAGATGAGCGCCCCGTTGTCATGCTGATCTATCCGATGATGGCCACTTTCATTATGATGGCCTGTGCGTTGCCATTCGTTTACAAGCCTATGCCGATTGAACATCTGGGTCTGCTTGCGATCATCGCTGTCTTCGCGTGGACTGCGGGGCGGCTGGTCATTGCGGCCTACCAATCAGGAGAGGCCGC